>NZ_JBXUOW010000006.1:0-133946 GCF_057196645.1 Micromonospora sp. ATLC16 | reverse complement strand
ACCCGCGAACGGGTGGGCCGCCACCACGGCCGTTGGCGCGACGTCGTCCTGCTGGAGCGCCGCAGCCCGGTGGTGGACTGAACCGCGTCGGGGGGGGGGGGGGGGGCCGGGGCCCCCCCCCCCCACCGGACCGTACGACCGTTCAGCCGGCCAGGACGGCGGCCACCTGCGCCACCGCGTGATCGATCTCCTCGTCGGTGATCACCAGCGGCGGGGCCAGCCGGATGGTCGAGCCGTGCGTGTCCTTGGCCAGCACACCCCGCTCCATCAGCCGCTCGCAGGCCTCCCGGCCGCTCATCAGGGCCGGATCGATGTCCAGGCCGGCCCAGAGACCCCGGCCGCGTACCTCGACCAGACCCTTGCCGATCAGGCCGCGCAGGCCGGCTTGCAACCGCTCGCCCAACTCGGCGGAGCGACGTTGGAACTCGCCGGTCGCCAGCAACCGGACCACCTCGGTCGCCACGGCGCAGGCGAGTGGGTTGCCGCCGAAGGTGGAGCCGTGCTGTCCGGGCTGGAGCACGCCGAGCACGTCGCTGTCGGCCGCCACCGCGGAGACCGGCACGATTCCCCCACCGAGCGCCTTGCCCAGCAGGTACATGTCCGGCACGACACCTTCCTGCTCACACGCGAAGGTGGCGCCGGTGCGGCCCAGGCCGGACTGGATCTCGTCGGCGATGAACAGCACGTTGCGCTCCGTGCACAGCCGCCGCACGCCCGGCAGGTAACCCTCCGGCGGCACCACCACGCCCTGCTCGCCCTGGATCGGCTCCAGCAGCACGGCGACCGTGTGCTCGTCGATCGCCTCGGTCAGGGCGTCGAGGTCGCCGTAGGGGACGATCCGGAAACCGGGGGTGTACGGCCCGAAGTCGGCCCGGGCGTCGGAGTCGGTGGAGAAGCTGACGATGGTGGTCGTACGCCCGTGGAAGTTGCCCTCCGCGACCACGATGTTCGCCTGGCCGGCCGGTACTCCCCTGACCTGGTAGCCCCACTTGCGGGCCACCTTGATGCCGGTCTCGACAGCCTCCGCGCCGGTGTTCATCGGCAGCACCAGGTCCTTGCCGCACAGCGCCGCCAACTCCCGACAGAAGTCGGCGAACTGGTCGTGGATGAACGCCCGGCTGGTCAGCGTCAGCTTGTCGAGCTGGGCGTGTGCCGCGGCGATCAGTGTCGGGTGCCGGTGGCCGAAGTTCAGCGCCGAGTAGCCGGCCAGACAGTCGAGGTAGCGCTTGCCGTCCACGTCGGTCACCCAGGCACCCTCGGCGGAGGAGATCACCACCGGCAGCGGGTGATAGTTGTGCGCGGTGTGGCGCTCCGCGTCCTGCACCGCGGCCGGGGTCCGCAGTATGTCCTCGATCATCGGCTCGCCTTTCCCTGACGGAGTCGCAACGTGCAGCACTTCGGGCCACCGCCGGCCCGACGAAGTTCGGACAGGTCGACGCCGATGGTCTCGTAGCCCCGGTCACGCAGCTTGGCGGCCAGACCGGTGGCCTGCTCGGGCAGCACCACGTGCCGACCGTCGCTGACCGCGTTGAGCCCGAGCACCTCCGCGTCGGCCATCGTGGCGTGCACCGCGTCCGGAAAGAGTCGGCGCAGCACGGCCTGACTGCCGGGCGAGAACGCCTCCGGCAGGTACGCCACGGTCCGCTCGTCGAGCACGGTCAGCGCGGTGTCCAGGTGGTAGAAGCGCTGGTCGACCAACTGCATGGTGATCACCGGGTAACCGAAGACCTCCTGGAGTTGGGCGTGCGAGGCGTGCGCGGTGCGGAAACCGGTGCCGGCGAGCAGGTGGTTCCCGGCCAGCAGGACGTCGCCCTCACCCTCGTTGACGTGCTTCGGGTCGTACATCTGGAAGCCGGCCGCCTCGAACCAGGCGCGGTACGCGGGTGCCTCGTCGGCGCGCTGCGGGTCGCGGAACTGCACCGCCATCGCCTTGTCGTCGATCACGGTGCCGCCGTTGGCGGCGAAGACCATGTCGGGCAGGCCCGGCACCGGTGCGATCTCCTCGACGGTGTGGCCCAGGTCCAGATAGATCTGACGCAGCCGCTCCCACTGCCGCACCGCTCGGTCGGCATCCACAGGTGCGGTCGGATCCATCCACGGGTTGATCGCGTAGTCGACGGCGAAGTACGTCGGCCGGCACATCAGAAAGTGCTGGTGGGTGGCGTCCATCGTCATGTGTCCTGCTCCAAGCCTCGGGCGCGCCCGGCCACCGTCGGCCCACGGGCTGGCGCCGTGGCTCAACGGTATGCGGGCTCGACCAGCAGAATCCACCGCGAACCCTTGCATTCAACGGCAGATCATTGCGTTTGGGACCTGGTTGGAGCAGATTCGTTGCGTCCGGCCCGCTTTCGGCTCGCGTCTGGCTCGCCCGGGTGCGGTCGCCGGGCAGTACCTCCGGCGACCGCTGCCCCGGACATACGTCAGGGGCGGCGAACCGCCGCCCCCGACGAGCATGTGCGCCCGGCTGGTGCACCACCAGATCTGATCGGGCTACGGTCGGTTTCGCACCGACCGGCACCGGTGAAACACCGGCGGGCCGAAAAGTGCCCGCTACAGGCGATCGACAAACTGTGAATCAAGCCACTCGCGGAGGCGGATCACCTGGTCTCCGTCGGTGGTCGGCCAGTCGTACTGGCCGGTCATCGCCAGCACACCCAGGACCACCGCGCCGAGCCCGAGTGCGATGCCCAGCAGCGCGTCGGACTTGCCGGCGATGTGCCGCCGACGGGTGGCCATCAGGCCGAGCACGGCGAGCACTGCTCCGACCGCGCCCACCGCGATGCCGTATCCGGCGAGGGCGCCGGTGAGCACGAACAGGACGCCGCCGACGGCGACGATCAGGCCGAGCGTGGCCAGCAGGCTGGCCCGGGGCCGTGGCCCGACCGGAGCCGGCGGTACGTCCCGGCCGGCTGCGCCGTCGGGGGTCCGGTCATCGTCGACCCTGCCGTCCCGCTCGACGGCGCCGTCGCCGACCCGATCGCCGTCGGCGGTGCCGTCGCGGTCGGTGATGCCGCGGTCTGAGCCATCGGGGTCGATGGTGCCATCGCGGTCGGTGATGCCGCGGTCTGAGCCATCGGGGTCGGTGATGCCATCGCGGTCGGTGATGCCGCGGTCTGTGCCGTCGGGGTCGGTGGTGCCATCGCGGTCGGTGGCGGCCCGGCCGGCGGCCCCGTCCGCAGCGGTTCGTGGGGTGGTGCTGTCGTCGGCGCGGCCCTCGACGTCGGACCGCTCGTCGGCGTGGGTGTCGGTGGCGACCGCACCGGTCTTGCCGTCGTCGGCTGCCGCCGGCGCCGGCTCCGTCCGGCGCAACAGCGAAGGAATTCTCATGGGTGCACCTCCTGATCGATGCGTGGCTGGCGGCATCAGCCCCGTATCGCCAAACACGCCACAACACCCAGCAGGTACCCAACCCCCACCCACCCAACACCCCACCCGTCTCGTCGATCATGCAGTTGTGGCAGTCGGCGAGGCTGGAGATCCCGATCGAAAGCCCATCGTCGGTGGCGAGTATTTGCGGCACCGAGGCGCGTTCCGGCCGGCCCGTCGCGCGCGGCAGGCCGGGCCCGACCGCTGCTCACCGGCCCGCTGGCTACGCTTGGCCCCGTGCCAGAGGGACACACCATTCATCGCCTGGCGGCCCGGCATGCCGAGCTGTTCGTGGGGGACAAGGTGCTCGCCGCCAGCCCTCAGGGCCGCTTCGCCGACGGTGCCGCCCGGATCTCCGGCACGGTGCTGGAGGCCACCGAGGCATACGGCAAGCACCTGCTGCACCACTACGCGGGTGAGCTGGCGCTGCACGTGCACCTCGGCCTCTACGGGAAGATCACCGACGGCGATGGTGAACCGCCGGAGCCGATGGGGCAGATCCGCCTACGGCTGACCAGCGACCGGCACTGGCTCGACCTGCGTGGGCCGACCGCATGTGAACTGCTCGGTCAGCCCGAGGTGGCCGCGCTGCGAGCGCGACTCGGACCGGATCCGCTGCGCGCCGACGCCGATCCGCAGCGGGCGTACGCTCGGATCTCGCGCAGCGTGACGCCGCTGGCAGCGTTGTTGCTGGACCAGACGGTGGTGGCCGGCACCGGGCTGATCTTCGTGACGGAGGCGCTGTTTCGCGCCGGCCTGTCGCCGAGGCTGCCCGGCCGGGAGCTGACCCCGCCCGGTTGGCAGGTGCTCTGGGCCGACCTGGCCGAGCTGATGACGCTCGCGGTCGCCACCGGTCGGATCGACACCGTCCGCGCCGCGCACCTGCCCGAGGCGATGGGTCGTCCGGCCCGAGTCGACCGGCACGGGGGAGAGGTCTACGTCTACCGCCGCCCTGGCCAGCCCTGCCACGTCTGCCGCACCCCGATCAGCCGAGGCACCATCACCGCCCGCAACCTCTACTGGTGCCCCACCTGCCAGGCGTAGGACGCCTCCGGGAGCACGGCCGAGGCGGAAGAGCGGTCGCGCCGTGACCACGGTCTCAGTCGAGGAGCCAGCGGACCACCTCGACGTGGTCGGTGAAGACCCGGTCGCCGTCGATGCTCCAGGCCATCGTCTGACCGATCGTCCAGCCGAGCACCCGGTCGCGGTCCAGCCCCAGCTCGGCGCTGAGCCGATCCAGGCGGTGGCGGACGGCCGCGCGGGAGTGGCCCAGCTCGGTGCCGCGCACCATCGGCACCACCGAGAACTCCCGCTCGCCGACCAGCGGTTTCGGGTCGATCACCAGCCACGGCTCGCGCCCGGCGCGTAGCACGTTGGCGGCATGCAGATCCTGGTTGACCAGGACCTGCGCAGCCTGGCTGCCGGTGAGCCCGCCGAGCAGGTCGAGCGCGGCGTCGACCAGCCGCCGCTCGAACGGCCGCCCGGCCCGTTCCCACTTGATCGGCAGCCGGGACGCCCACCCGGTGGCGGCCTCCGCCAACGACGTGAACGGCCGACCGGCCGGCATCCAGAGGCGCGGGAGCAGCGCCACCACCGCGTCGAGCGCCGCGTCGAGCGGTACCGCGTGCAGCGGTGTGCCGGGCTCGCAGCGCTCCACCAGCAGTGCCCGCAGGTCGGGATCGTGGGCGAGCAGCCGGACGGCCCCGTCGCCGCCCCAGCGGCACAGCGCCGCCGCCTCGTGTTCGCTCTCCCCGTCGGGGAACTGCACCTTGAGCACCGCGCGGGTGCCGTCCGGCAGATCGGCCGGCACCGCCAGGGAGGCGCAGGCGTACCCGAAGGGCGGTCCGAGCCGCAGCGACCAGCGCCGGGCACAGGTGGCCAGTCTGCCCGGCAGCTCGGCCAGCCATTCCCGGCCGCCTGGCACGTCGTATAGCCAGGTCAACCCGTCGGGGATGCGCAGCGCGTCGCTCACCGGCTCATGGTGGCCGAGCCCGAGCGCCCGCCACAACCGTGATCAGCGGAGCCGGCGGATGTCACCGTACGCCCGGTAGAAGCCGCCACGGCCGGACTCACGGACCTCGGTGACCAGGTATCGGGTACCCGGCTGGCGGATGCCCTTGGGGAACTGCACCGACCAGTTCCGGTGGTAGCCGGCGGACAGCACGTGCACCCGCAGCCGACCGCCCTGCTCGACGCACTCGACGACGACCCCGTCACCGGTGTCGCCGACGACCTCGACCTGAGTGACGGCGGCCGGCTCGGGCAGCCGGGCCGGGGCCTTCACGTCGACCACGTCGGGCACGCTGCCCGCCTCCGCCGCCCTGATGGCGGGCTCGCTGGCGTCGATACAGGCCAGGTGACCGCTGGTGGTTACCACGTAGAGGCGCTCGTCGTGGTATTGCATGGAGTAGGCCGATCCGCAGCCGGTGCCGAGCTTCCACAGCCGGGTGCCGTCGGCGGCGAAGCAGTAGATCGACGACTGGCTGTCACCGGCGAAGACGTAGCGGCCGTCGGCGGCGGTGGCGCAGGAGAAGACCGGTGCGTCGGCGCGGTAGGTGCGGGCTGCCGAACCGCCGTCCTTGCCGAGGCGGACCACCTCACGGGTGGCGGTGCCGGCGAACACGGCGTCGCGTTCCTGCCAGCCGAAAAGCACCGAGCCGGTGCGGGTGTGCCACAACTCCCGGCCGGTGCGCCAGTCGTAGCCGCTGACCCCCGTCGAGTCGCCGTGGTAGACGGCGTCGGCGTCGCAGCGCACCATCCAGGCCGACCGGCCGCGCCCGGCCCGCCGCCAGAGGAACTCGTCCTCGTGGTCGACGGCGGCGACCCCGCCGTCGGCGTCGGAGACGCCCAGCACGCCGTCGTGGATGTCGAGCCAGTAGATGTCGATGTCGGGGACGATCGCGTACGCCACCCGAGGGATCTTGCCGGACAGGTCGTAGACGTTGCCGTCGTCGCAGCCGGCGTAGATCCAGGCGTCGTCGGCGACGATGCACTTGACGCCGTCGGGAAGCCGGACCTGGTCCAGCACGCGGGCGTCGTGATCGAGGGTGGTGATCACACCTCGCTCGTTGCCCACCATGCAGGTGCGTCCGTCGACGAAGATGCCGAAGGCCGGGGCGCCGGAGTGGTACCGCCAGAGCACCGGGGCGGTGCGGGCGGCCGAGCGGGTGCTGACGATCTGCCGCCGGGAGACGACCCGCTTCTGGCGTACGCCGGGCACCGCCGGGGCGTACCCCTTGCGGATCTTCTCGCCGATCTTCTTCGCCGCCGCGGCGCGGGCCCGCGTGTTGTCGGGATAGCCCGTGGTCTTCACCTGACCCTGGTCGCCGATCCGCCCGTAGCGCACGGTCAACGAGGCGTCGTCGACCACCACCTCGTAGAACTTGTGCGCCGCACCGTCCAATTCGGACAGTTCGAGGTAGGTCGTCTCCTGCGACATGGGGATTCCTCCGAGGGGTTGGCGTCGGCCCTGACCGGGCGGCGCGCACACGCTAACCCCCGGCACCGACAGGAAACCGGCCCCGGAGCCGTCAGCGGGCGAGCGCGTCCACGGCCTTGCGGGCGGCGACCAGCACCGGATCCCAGACCGGGGCGTACGGCGGGGCGTAGCCGAGGTCGAGGGCGGTCATGTCGTCCACCGTCATCTTGTTCCACAGCGCCACGGCCAGGGTGTCGATCCGTTTCGCCGCCTCGGACCAGCCGACGATCTGCGCGCCGAGCAGTCGTCCGCTCGGGCGCTCGGCGATCAGCTTCACCGTCATCTGCCGCGCGCCGGGGTAGTAGCCGGCCCGGCTCGTCGACTCCGCGATCACCGAGACGAACTCGAACCCGGACATCCGGGCCTCGCGCTCCCGCAGCCCGGTGCGCCCCACCTCCAGGTCGCACACCTTCGTCACGGCCGTGCCGATCACCCCGGCGAAGGTGGCGTATCCGCCGCCGATGTTGATGCCGGCGATCCGGCCCTGCTTGTTGGCATGGGTGCCGAGCGGCACGTGCACCGGCATGCCGCTGACCTTGTGCAGGGTCTCCACGCAGTCCCCGGCGGCCCACACCCCGGGCACGTCGGACACCCGCATCTGGCGGTCCACCCGGATTCCGCCGGTCGGCCCGAGCGGCAGGCCGGCGGCGGCGGCCAGCTCGGTGTTGGGACGTACGCCAAGACCGAGGACCACCAGGTCGGCCGGGATCGGCCCGTCGTCGGTGACCACCTCGCTGACCCGGCCGTCGCGCTCCGACAGGCCGGTCACCTGTACGCCGGTGCGGATGGCCACGCCCAGCCCGCGCATCGCCTCGGTGACCAGCTGGGCCATGTCGGGGTCGACGGTCGACATCGGCTGCTCGTCGCGCTCGACGAGGGTGACGGACAGGCCGCGGCGGACCAGCGCCTCGGCCATCTCGACACCGATGTAGCCGCCGCCGACCACCACCGCCCGCCGGGGTCGCGGCTCGGTCTCCAGCCAGCCGCGCAACGCCGAGCCGTCGTCGAGGGTCTGCACCCCGAACACCCCGGCGGCGTCGGTGTGCGCCCAGGCCGGCTTCTTCGGCACCGCTCCGGCGGCGTACATCAGGTTGTCGAACGGTTCGCGGACGTCGCCGCCGCCGTCCAGGTCGCGGGCGACCACCTCGCGACGGACCAGGTCGATCTCGACCACCTCGTGCCGGAGCCGCACGTCGATGGCGTAGTCCTCGCGGTGCGTCTTCGGCGACCGGGCCACCAACTGCTCCCGGTCGGTCACCAGGCCGCTGATCCAGTACGGGATCCCGCACGCCGAGTACGAGGTGAAGTGCCCCCGCTCGAACACGACGATCTCCAGGTCGTCCGGGTTCCGGAGGCGGCGCGCCTGGGCGGCGGCCGACATTCCGGCGGCGTCCCCGCCGACGACGATCAACCGTTCCGCCACGCCATCACCTCCCTCGCGTCAGGCCGGGTCCTCGCCCCGGGTCTGGCGTGCCACGTCCTCCACCACATCCTCCAACCGTCCGGTCCGGGCGTACACCGAACGCTGTCGTGCGGCCCCGCTGCCGTGCCGGCGTAGCCCTTCCAGCAGGCCGGTCACCTCGGCGAGGTCGCCGTGGCGTTCGAGGGCCGGACCGAGGCGTCCGACGAGCTGGTGCAGCAGGTCCCAGGCCGGCCGCAGCTCACCGCTGGACAGGTCGACCGCCTCACCCTCCAGCCCGTCGTGGGCGGCCCGCCAGTGCGCGCCGACCAGCAGGTGATGGTCGGTCGGCAGCGGTGGCCGACCGGCCGCGATGTCGTCGAGCGCGGTCGCCACCAGCCCACGGACCAGCGCGGCGATCAGGACCGCGTCGTCGACGGTCGAGCAGACGTCACCGATGCGCAGCTCCACCGTCGGGTACTTGGCCGACAGCCGGGCGTACCAGTAGAGCATCCCCTCGTCGAGCATCACACCGCTGGCGATCAGCTGACGGATCAGTCGTTGGTAGTGCTCGTGGTTGACCAGGTAGGGCGTCGGCGCGACCGAGGGCCAGCGTTCCCACTCGACCGACCGCCAGCTGGCGTAGCCGGTGTCTACTCCCCGGGAGAACGGCGAGTTGGCGGTGACCGCATGCAGGATCGGCAGCCACGGCCGCACATGGTTGAGCACCTGTACGCCCGCGTCGGGGTCCGGTACTCCGACGTGAACGTGCATGCCGTTGTTGCCAGGCCCGGGCACCAGCAGCCGGAACCGGGCGAGCATCTGGTCGAAGCGGGGCTTGTCGACCACCGGGGGCACCGGTCCGTCGATCGGCCCGGTGCCGATCGCGAGCAACCGGGCGCCGGCGCGCTCGGCGGCATCTGCCAGCGAGGCGCGGAGCAGACTGAGAGAGTGCCGGATCGAGGAGAGTTCCAGCCCGGGCGGGCTGCCGATCTCGATCTGACTGGTCTGGAACTCCCGTTCGACCTGCCCCCGCAACTCGGCGGGGACCTGCTCCAGTACCGCCTCGACGGCGGGCGCCGCGACACCGGTGTCCGGGTCGACGAGCAGGAACTCCTCCTCGACACCCACGGTGAGCAGGTCGGTTGCCTCGACCGGAGGATTCGGGGCGGTTGCCGCCTGCCTGACCATCACTACCACCGTCCACTCCTGCGCCCGGGCGGTCCGTCCGCACCGGGTCGGCCGGCAATTACCCCCGGTGGTGGCACTGGGAAACTCCGACAGGTGTGGCGGGGCGTGTCCGATCGCCGGGCGAACCGGATCGATCGACATTGACAACTGCGTTAGGGGGGACGTACAACTCGGGAGAGCGCTCTCTAACCCGTCCCCCGTAGAGAGGCACGTGATGACACTTGCCCCGGCGGCACCTGCCGCCCCGCCCACGCGACGCCGGCCGCGGCTGGCGTTGACCCTGCTCGCCGCCGTCACCACCGTCCTGGCCGGGCTCAGCGCGACCGCGGACGCCGCCGTACCGCCACCACCGTCGGGCTGGAGCCTGGTGTGGAGTGACGACTTCACCGGTCCCGCCGGCACCCTGCCGTCCTCCGGCAACTGGATCATCGACACCGGCACCAGCTACCCGGGTGGTCCACCCCAGTGGGGCACCGGCGAGATCCAGACGTACACCAACAGCACCGCCAACGTCAGCCACGACGGCGCCGGCAATCTGCGGATCACCCCACTGCGCGACAGCGCCGGCCGCTGGACCTCGGCCCGCATCGAGACCGTCCGCAGCAACTTCAAGGCCCCGGCCGGCGGCGTGCTCGCCATCGAGGGCCGCCTCCAGATGCCCAACGTCACAGGCGCCGGCGCGTCGGGATACTGGCCGGCGTTCTGGGCGCTCGGCTCGCCCTACCGGGGCAACTACCAGAACTGGCCGGGCATCGGCGAGTTCGATGTGATGGAGAACGTCAACGGGCTCAACTCGGTCTGGGGTGTGCTGCACTGCGGCGTCGCGCCGGGCGGCCCGTGCGACGAGTTCAACGGCATCGGCGCCTCCCGGGCCTGCCCGGGCGGCACCTGCCAGTCGGCCTTCCACACCTACCGCTTCGAGTGGGACGCCTCGGTCAGTCCTCAGCAGCTGCGCTGGTACGTCGACGGGCAGCTCTACCACTCGGTGAGCCAGAGCCGGGTCGGTGAGCCGTACTGGTCGCAGATGACCAGCCACGCCGGCTACTTCCTGCTGCTGAACGTGGCGATGGGCGGGGCCTTCCCGAACGGGGTCGCCGGCAGCGCCACGCCGACCTCGGCCACCGTGCCCGGCCGGCCGATGCTTGTCGACTACGTCGCCGTCTACAGCCGGGGTGGTGGCAGTACCCCGCCACCCACCACGCCGCCGCCGACGACCCCGCCGCCGAGCGGGACGCGGGACGCGTACGCGACCATCCAGGCCGAGTCCTTCAACGCCCAGAACGGGGTGATCGTCGAGGCGTGTTCCGAGGGTGGGCAGAACATCGGCGCGCTACGTAACGGCGACTGGGCCCGCTTCGACAACGTGGAGTTCGGCTCCGGCGGGCCACGCGACTTCGTGGCCCGGGTTGCCTCCGGAGCGGGGTCCGGCGTCAGCGGTCTGGTGGAGGTGCGGGTGGGTAGCCCGACCAGCGCACCCATCGGCAGCTTCGCCATCGCGAACACCGGTGGCTGGCAGAGCTGGCGCTCGGTGCCGGGCAACGTCTCCGGTGTGACCGGTCGACGGACCGTCTACCTGACCTTCACCAGCGGGCAGCCCAACGACTTCGTCAACGTCAACTGGTTCCACTTCCGACGCTGAGGCGTGGCGACGCGGCCCCCTGGCATCGCCTCTCGCGAGACAGGGGGCCGCGTCGATTCGCCCAGGGCCAGCCCCTGGACAGAAACAGTTAACAGTCTTAATAATGGGCGTCAGGTTGACGTCCATGGATTCTCGTCCGGGCTGGAGGGCACATGAAGCGGTCCAGAACGCTGGTGTTGGCGGTGATCGGCGCAGTGGCCGCCGCGATCGGGGTGGTCGGGCTGGCGCCGGCCGCGTACGCCGCCGGAGTCACCGCGAGCTTCGTCAAGACGTCCGACTGGGGCTCGGGCTGGGAGGGGAAGTACACCATCACCAACGGGGGCGGCACCACGGTCAACGGCTGGAGTCTCGCCTTCGACCTGCCCGCCGGCACCACGGTCGGCACCTACTGGGACGCGCTGCTGACCTCCAGCGGCCAGCGGTACACCTTCACCAACCGCTCCTGGAACGGCAGCATCGCACCTGGCGCCTCGGTCTCCTTCGGCTTCCTCGGCAGCGGTGCCGGCGTACCGGCGAACTGCCGGCTCAACGGCGCGGCCTGCGCCGGCGGCACCACGCCCACCACGCCGCCACCCACGACCCCGCCGCCGACCACGCCTCCTCCGACGACCCCGCCGCCGACCAGCCCGCCGCCGACCACCGGGCTGCCGAAGCACATCCTGACCGGCTACTGGCACAACTTCGACAACCCGGCGGCCGAGCTGCGGCTGCGGGACGTACCCGCCGAGTACGACCTGGTGGCGGTCGCCTTCGCCGACGCGACCAGCACGGCCGGCGCGGTCGGCTTCGCCATCGACCCCGGGCTGTCCGCCTCGCTCGGCGGGTACACCGACGCCGAGTTCTCGGCCGACGTGCGGACTCTCCAGAGTCGCGGCAAGAAGGTGATCATCTCGGTGGGTGGCGAGACCGGCCGGGTCGTGGTCAACAGTGCGGCCTCCGCGGTGGCCTTCGCCGACAGCGTGTACGCCCTGATCCAGCGCTACGGCTTCGACGGCGTCGACATCGACCTGGAGAACGGGTTGAACCCGACGTACATGGCGCAGGCCCTGCGATCACTGCGGGCGAAGGTGGGCAGCGGGCTGATCATCGCGATGGCGCCGCAGACCATCGACATGCAGAACCCGGCGGGCAGCTACTTCAAGCTGGCGTTGGACATCAAGGACATCCTGACCGTGGTGAACACCCAGTTCTACAACTCGGGAGCGATGCTCGGCTGCGACAACAACGCCGCGTACGCCCAGGGGACGGTCAACTTCATCGTCGCGCTGGCCTGCATCCAGTTGGAGGCGGGGCTGCGGCCCGACCAGGTCGGGCTCGGCCTGCCGGCCGGTCCCGGCGCGGCCGGTGGCGGCATAGTCCCGCCCAGCGTGGTCAACGCCGCGCTGGACTGCCTGACCCGGGCCACCAACTGCGGCAGCTTCCGCCCCCCGCGCACCTACCCCGGCCTGCGCGGCGCGATGACCTGGTCCATCAACTGGGACGTCACCAACAACAACTCCTTCGCCCGCACCGTCTCCCCCCACCTCCGCACCCTCCCCTGACAGTGGCTCCCGCCACGTCGATCGTCAGGTCGCCCCAGAGCAGGCGGCCGGTCCGGCCACCTGACACGCTCAAGATCCGGGCAACTTCCCTGATGTTGCTGTCTCGGGCTCGGCTGAGGCAGCAACATCCCCGAAGTTGCCCGGATCTTGGCTTGGTGCAGGGGGCGCAGGGGGCGCAGGTGGGCGTAGGGGGCTCACGGGGTGGGTGGGGTGGTCAGGGGGAGGGGGTGTGGGTGTGGGTGGGAGTGTGGCGGCGGCGGCGTTTCTTGATCACCCAGGTGGCGAGCATGAGGGTGAACAGGGCGAGGATGCCGTTGTCGAACCAGGAGCTGTAGCGGTCGATCTGCTGCCAGCGGGAGCCGAGCGCGTAGCCGAGACCGATGAAGAGCCCGTTCCAGATACCGCTGCCCAACGTGGTGAGCGTGACGAACTCGACCAGCGGCATCCGGTTCGCCCCGGCCGGCACCGACACCAGGCTGCGGACCACCGGCACCATCCGGCCGAAGAACACCGCCCAGCGGCCGTACCGCTCGAACCACCGGTCGGCCTTCTCCAGGTCGTCCAGATCGACCAGGGGCAACCGGTCGAGCCATCGTTTGAGGCGGTCCTCGCCGACGACCGCGCCGACCCAGTAGAGGAACAACGCGCCGAGCACCGAGCCCACGGTCGCCGCCACGGTCACCACGACCACGTTGAACTCGCCCTCGCCGGCCAGGTATCCGGCCATCGCCAGGACGATCTCGCTCGGAATGGGCGGGACGATGCTCTCCAGGGCGACCAGCAGGGCCACCCCCACCGCGCCGCTCGCCTCGATCATCCCGGCGATCCAGCCGGTCAGCCCGTCGACCTGTGTGGGGTCGACGTCCTGGGCGAGCGTCATGATGATGCCTTTCGCGGGGTCGGCGTGAAGAGACTTCTACCCGCCGAAACCGCGGACACACGGTCGAACGGATCACTCCTGCGGATGCAGGGCCTCGTCGGCCGGGCCGAGGCGCCATCCGGTGAACCGCACGATCAGCCCGCCCCGACTGGGCGAGCAGCAGTACGGCCCAGCCGCCGCCACCGCGTCGGGAGCGAGTGGGGCGAGTCGGACCAGCCGACAGGGCTCATCGGCGACCCGGGCGCGTACGGCCAGCGCGTCACGGGGTTTGCCGACGTCCCGGGCGGGAGAAGGTTTGAGGGCATGTCTGACAGGTGGTATTCGGAGGCGGTCGTCTACTGCCTCGACATCGACACGTACGCGGACTCCGACGGTGACGGGGTCGGTGACATCCGGGGTCTGATCGGCCGGCTGGACTACCTCGCCCGGCTCGGGGTGACCTGCCTCTGGCTGCACCCCATCCATCCGTCGCCCAACGACGACGACGGCTACGACGTGACCGACTTCTACAACGTCGATCCACGTTTCGGCACCCTTGGTGACTTCGCCGAGTTGCTGCACCAGGCCAACAACCGGGGCATCCGGGTGATCATCGACCTGGTGGTGAACCACACCTCCGACCAGCACCCGTGGTTCCAGTCCGCGCGCTCCTCGCCGGACTCGCCGTACCGCGACTGGTACGTCTGGTCCGACCAGGAGCCGACCGACCGGTATCAGGGCATGGTCTTCCCCGGTGAACAGCATGAGACCTGGACCTACGACCGGACCGCGAAGTCCTGGTACTACCACCGGTTCTACAAGTTCCAGCCGGACCTCAACACCACGAACCCAGCGGTACGCGCCGAGATCAAGAAGATCATGTCGTTCTGGATCCAGCTCGGCGTCGCCGGATTCCGGATGGACGCGGTGCCGTTCATCATCGAGCGCACCGAGCCCGGCGACCCCAGCCCGGAACTGGACTTCGAGTTCCTCACCGAGCTGCGCCAGCACGTGCAGTGGCGGCGCGGCGACACGGTCCTGCTGGCTGAGGCGAACGTCGAGCCCGACAACCTGCCCGCCTTCTTCGGCGACAGCGGCGGCTCGGCGAACCGGGTGCACATGCTCTTCGACTTCATGCTCAACGGGCGGCTGATGCTGGCCCTGGCCCGACAGGACCCGGAACCGGTGATCGAGGCGTTGCGGGACACCCCGGCGTTGCCCCAGGGCGGACAGTGGGCGACGTTCCTGCGCAACCACGACGAGATCGACCTGTCCCGGCTCACCGCCGAACAGCGCAACGAGGTGTACGCGCAGTTCGGCCCCGAGGAACACATGCGCATCTACGACCGGGGCATCCGCCGCCGGTTGGCGCCGATGCTGGGCAAGGACCGGCGGCGCGTCGAGTTGGCGTACTCCCTGCAGTTCTCCCTGCGCGGCACGCCGGTGCTGCGCTACGGCGAGGAGATCGGCATGGGGGAGGACCTGTCGCTGGACGGGCGGGAGGCCATCCGTACCCCGATGCAGTGGTCGAACCAGCCCAACGCCGGCTTCTCCACGGCGGAGCCGGAGAAGCTCGTTCGCCCGGTGATCGACAAGGGTGAGTTCGGGTACGAGAAGGTCAACGTCACCCTCCAGCGTCGGGACCGCACCTCGCTGCTGGCCTGGTTCGAGCGGATGATCCGTACGCTGCGGGAGGCCCCGGAGATCGGCTCCGGCTCCACCACGCACATCGACGTGCCGATGCCGCCGGGGGTGCTGGCGCACCGGGCCGACGGGCCGACGGGAACGATGGTCTTCCTGCACAACCTCGGCACCACCGACACCGAGGTGGACCTCAGCCAGCTTCAGTCCGAGGCGGACCTGCCCATCGACGTGCTCGCCGACCGCAACTACGACGACGTCGGCAAGCTGGACAAGCTGCAACTCTCCGGTCACGGCTACCGCTGGATCCGGCTCTGTCGATCCTGGTCGCACTGAGCGGCGTCGGGGCCGGCGTCGGTGCCGGCCTCGACGCTGCCGGTGACCTCCGGGCCGGCCTGACCGGTCCGGAGGTCGGGATAGACGGGGGTCATCCCGGCCCGGGGTGGGTTAGGCTCCTGCCGTCAAGCCAAGTTACCGGGAGGTAGGTATGTCGGAGGGGCAGCGGGTCGCCATCGTGACCGGGGCGGCACGGGGAATCGGTGCGGCCACCGCCAGGAGGTTGGCCGCCGACGGACTGGCCGTGGCGGTGGTCGACATCGAGGAGTCGGCGACCAAGGAGACCGTGGACGCGATCGCGGCGGCCGGCGGCCGGGCACTCGGTGTCGGTGCGGACGTGGCGGACCGGGCCCAGGTGGAGGCCGCCGTGGCGCGGGTGGCCGCCGAGTTGGGCGCGCCGACCGTGCTGGTCAACAACGCCGGCGTGCTCCGCGACAACCTGCTGTTCAAGATGACCGACGCCGACTGGGACACCGTCCTGGGCGTACACCTGCGCGGGGCGTTCCTGTTCAGCCAGGCCGCTCAGCAGCACATGGTCGAGGCCCGGTGGGGTCGGATCGTCAACCTGTCCAGCACCTCGGCGCTGGGCAACCGGGGTCAGGCCAACTACTCGGCCGCCAAGGCCGGCCTGCAGGGCCTCACCAAGACCCTCGCCATCGAACTGGGTCCGTTCGGGGTGACCGTCAACGCGGTCGCGCCCGGATTCATCGTCACCGACATGACCGCGGCCACCGCCGCCCGGATGAAGGTGGACTTCGAGGCGATGCAGAAGCACGCCGAGGCGGAGATCCCGGTCCGCCGGGTGGGCCGGCCCGACGATGTGGCGCACACCATCTCGTTCCTGGCCAGCGAAGGGGCGTCCTTCGTGTCCGGCCAGGTCATCTACGTCGCCGGCGGCCCCCGAGACTGACCGGCCTCGTCCACCGGGGCCCCTTCCTGGACACCGGTGTCAGGAGGGGGCCTCTGCCGTCCTCCGGCCGGTGTGCCGGAGCCAGGCGAGGCCGAGGATCGGCAGTACCAGCGGGATGTAGCCGTAGCCGCTGCCGAATCCGGACCAGACCGTCTCGTCGGGAAAGAGGTCCGGGCGGGCCAGACTGAAGACGCCGACCCCGACGACGCCGACCAGTTCCAGCGCGCAGCAGGCCAGGGCGACCCGGCGGCCCGCGTGACCGGCCCGCGCCAGACCGGCCGCGGCCACGATGTAGACCACCGCGGCGAGCGCGGAGAGCAGGTACGCCAACGGCGCCTCGTCGAACCTGGTGGCGATCTGGAGGGTGGCGCGGCTGCTGGCGGCGATGGCGAAGAGCAGGTAGACCGCGATCAGCAACCGTCCCGGACCGGAGTTGGTCCGGGGTCGGGCGGCGCTCAGCTCAGCCACCGAGCACCTGCCAGGTCTGCTGGAGCCGGACCACCACCACCGGCGTCACCAGGCACACCGCACAGACGATCGCCGACCCCCACCGGGTCGGTTCCATCCGGGCCAGCACCGCCGCCAGCGGCGGCAGGCAGACCAGTGTGACCAGGTAGCCGAAGAACGAGCCCGGTTCGCCCGGTCGCTCGCCGCCGGCCAGTGCCACGGCGGTCACCAGCACCAGGCCGAGCAGCAGTAGCTCCAGCACGGCCAGCCCGATCAGCTGCATCCGGTCCGGCGGCCGGTGGCGCAGCGCCGCCACCAGCGCCCAGACGGCGACCAGCAGCGACAGCACGATGGCGGCGACGGCCAGCGCCCCGTCGGCCGGAGATCCGTTGGTGGTCGCGGCGGTGGTCACCCGGTCCGCCCGGTACTCGTTCCGATCACCGGCCCACTCTACTAACCCCCGTAGTAAGAACGACCGCCGAGAGGGCGGTGCCGGACCCGCCGTCCTGGTCGGGCGGCCACCCACCCGCCGTCCCGGGCCCGGACCGGCCGGCCGCGCCGCCCCCGTCACGTCACGCTGGGACGCCGGGCACGGGGTGCCGCGGGGGGACTAGGGTGATCACTGTCGCGGGTCAGCCGTGGCCAGGCGAGGACAGCGGAGGTACGGAATGCGGTTCGGGTTGTTTGGCACCGGGCACTGGGCGGCGGAGACGCACGCGGCGGCGCTCGAGGCGCACCCGAGGGCGGAGTTGGTCGGCGTGTGGGGGCGTAACCCCGACAAGGCCGCCGCACTGGCCACCCGCTTCGGGGCGCCGGCGTTCGAGGAGGTCGACTCGCTGATCGAGGCGTGCGACGCGGTGGCCGTCGCACTGCCGCCCGACGTCCAGGCGGACATCGCCGTCCGGGCCGCCACCGCCGGTCGGCACCTGCTGCTGGACAAGCCGCTGGCGTTGAGCGTCGGAGACGCGGACCGCGTGGTCGAGGCGGCCACCGGGTCGGGGGTGGCTTCGGTGGTCTTCTTCACCGGCCGGTACCAACCCGACGTCGCCGGTTTCATCGCCGCGACCGCCGCAGCCGGAGGCTGGCACACCGCCAACGTGATCCGGTTCGCCTCGATCTTCCAGCCCGGCAGTCCGTACGGGCAGTCGCCGTGGCGGCGGGAGCACGGCGCGCTGTGGGACATCGGCCCGCACGCGCTGGCCGTCCTGCTGCCGGTGCTCGGCCGGGTGGCCCGGGTGGCCGCCACCGACGGCCCCGGTGGCCTGGTGCACCTGCTGCTCAGCCACGCCGACGGCGCCACCAGCACGGTCTCGTTGACCCTGGACGCACCGCCCCGCTCGGTCGCCGCGGAGTTCGTCTTCTACGGCGAGAGCGGCATCGAGCGACTGCCGAACGGTGGTGCCAGCCCGGCGACCGCTTTCGCGGTGGCGATCGACCAGTTGCTGGCCGAGGTCGACGCCGGCACCCGCGACCACCGCTGCGACGTGCGGTTCGGCCGCGAGGTGGTGGCGGTGCTCGCCGCCGCCGAGACCGCCCGCGCGCAGGGCACCGTGATCGACGTGCCGGCCTGAGCGCGGGCCGTAATCCGGTGGTCGCCGGCCGGCAGGGTCGGTAGGGTCGCCGGCATGTGCGTGCACGCCCTGATCAACGCGGTCGCCACGCCGGCCGCCTTCGGGCCGCTGCTGGTGGTCCGCCCGCGCGTCCGGCGTCCGGCCCTGGCCGGCGCGAACCGCGACTGACGCCTCTCCCGCGTACGTCTCCGGCATCGCCGCATCGCGGTGCCGTCCTTCCGCGCCATCTCACCAGGGCCGTCCGAGTCCCGATCGCTCGGACAGGCCCCGTCGACGGTCGCCTGTCCGCTCTTGTCGCCGACCCGGCGACAGACAAGGACGACGCCATGGCGCCCCGCCGCACCCGCACGACCGAACGCGACAGGTCTCGTCGCGTGCTCTCCCAGAATTTTCTCGCCGACCCGGCCGCAGTCGCGCGGTTCGTCGCCGCCGCCCGCCCCGACCCGCACGGTCTGGTGCTGGAGGTCGGTGCCGGACGGGGACAGCTGACCCGCCCGCTTGCCGCGCGCTGCGGCCGACTGACCGCGTACGAGGTGGATCCGGTCGCCGCAACGGAACTGGCCCGGGTCTGCGCGACCCTGCCGAACGTGACCCACCGCCAGGCGGACTTCCTCGCCATCGCGGCTCCCGCGGAGGAGTTCGCCGTGGTCGGCAACATCCCGTGGTCGCTGACCGCGGCCGTGGTGCGGTGGTGCCTGGCCGCCCCGAAGCTGCGCACGGCCACCCTGCTCACCCAGCTCGAATACGCCCGGCGGCGGGCCGGTTACCACGGCCGGTGGAGCCGGCTGACGGTGCTGAGCTGGCCGGAGTTCGACTGGCGGCTGGCCGGGCAGGTGCCGCGTACCGCGTTCCGCCCGGTGCCCCGGGTCGACGCGGGCATCCTGCGCATCGCGCGACGGACACAGCCGCTGCTGCCACCTCGGGCGCTGCCGGCGTACCGGCGGATGGTCGAGCTGGGGTTCGGCGGGGTCGGCGGCTCGCTCGCCGCCTCACTTGCCCGCGAGCATCCACGGGCCCGGCTGACGGCGGCGCTGCGCGCCAGCCGGCTCGACCCGGACCTTCCGGTCGGGCAGGTCTGGCCGGAGCAGTGGCTGGTGCTGTACCGCCTGCTGCACGCCCGCTAGGCGGCTCAGGGCAGGGTGCCCAGCGCCTCGGTCAGCTCGGTTGGCGAGCTGAACTGGTCCACCGGCAGCGCCCGTACGGCCTGCAACTGTTCGGTGCTCGCGCCGTTCTCCTGGCACCAGCGGATCAGGTCCTCGCGGGAGACGGGATAGTCCAGCCCGGCGAGGTATTCGTGCAGGGCGGCACCGCTGTCGGTCATGCTGTCCGATCTACCCGCGCAGGAGCCCCGGCACACCCCCGGCGGGCCGCTGCGTTTGCCCGTCGGGGTGCCGGGTAGCCGCTGGCATGCTGGTACAGCGGCTCGGTGCGCCGAGCGACCTCGATCCGTTGCTGGAGCGTGTCCGGGACGCGCGGGTGGTGATGATCGGGGAGGCGACGCACGGCAGCTACGACTACTACCGCATCCGGGAACAGTTGACCCGGCGGCTGGTCGCCGAGTGCGGCTTCTCCTTCGTGGCAGTGGAGGGTGACTGGCCGGACTGCGACCGGGTGCACCGTTCGGTGACCGGGACCCGCGGCGGGGCGGCCGAGCCGCAGACCGCGCTGGAGGGCTTCGAACGGTGGCCGACATGGATGTGGGCCAACGCCGAGGTGGCCCGCTTCTGCCGTTGGCTGCGGGCCTGGAACATGGAGCGGGCCGAGGCGGCCCGGGTCGGCTTCCACGGTCTGGACGTCTACAGCCTCTGGGAGTCGATGCAGGCGATCTTCGACTACCTCGGCGAGGAGGAGCCGGCGTCGTTGGAGGCCGCCCAGGACGCGTACCGGTGCTTCGAGCCGTACGGCAAGCGGGTCGAGGAGTACGGTGCGGCGAGCCGGTTCGTCTCCGCCCGGTGCGAGCAGGAGGTGATCCGGCTGCTGGCCCGTACCCGCGAACACGCCGCCACCGACGGGCCGGGCGCCTTCTCGGCCTGGCAGAACGCGGAGGTGGTGGCCGGCGCGGAGCGCTACTACCGGGAGATGGTGGCCGGGGGGCCCGGTTCGTGGAACGTCCGGGACATCCACATGACCGACACCCTGGACCGGTTGCTCGACCGCTACGGGCCGGGTGCCCG
Source organism: Micromonospora sp. ATLC16 (assembly GCF_057196645.1). NCBI lineage: Bacteria > Bacillati > Actinomycetota > Actinomycetes > Micromonosporales > Micromonosporaceae > Micromonospora > Micromonospora sp. ATLC16. The sequence continues at coordinate 113,394 of NZ_JBXUOW010000006.1, read as the reverse complement.
GGGCGTCGTGTGGGCGCACAACACCCACGTCGGTGACGCGCGGGCGACCGACATGGCCGCCGACGGGATGGTGAACATCGGCCAGTTGGCGCGGGAACGCCACGGCACGGACCAGGTGGCGTTGATCGGCTTCGGCAGTTGGCGGGGCACGGTGATCGCCGCGCCGCGCTGGGGCTCGCCTTCGGAGGCGATGGTGGTGCCGCCGGCCCGAAGCGGTTCGCTGGAGCACCGGCTGCATGAGCTGATGCCCGAGCGCGCGGTGTTGGTCTTCGGCGGTCCGGACCAGCCGGGCTGGGTCACCGACCTGCTCGACCACCGGGCGATCGGGGTGGTGTACGACCCGTCGTTCGAGTCGTGGGGCAACTACGTGCCGACCCGGCTGGGGGAACGATACGACGCCTTCATCTGGTGCGACGAGACCACCGCCCTGCATCCGTTGCCCGCCCTGGCCGCCCCGGGCGAGATGGAGACCTACCCGGCCGGCGTCTGAGTTGCGCCGCCCTGAGCCGGGGCGCGGATGTGGGAGGGGCCCCCGGCCACGCACCAGGCGTCAGCCGGGGGCCCCTGCGCACCCGTCAGGTGCCCGCACCGACCTTGTCGTCGAGCCTGGCGCGCAGCTTCTCGCCCTCGATGTCGACGTTAGGTAGCGCCCGGTCCAGCCAGCGGGGCAGCCACCAGGCCACCTTGCCGAGCAGTGACATCACCGCCGGGACGATGGTCATCCGGACCACGAAGGCGTCGATGGCCACGCCGATGGCGAGTGCGAAGCCCATCGACTTGATCACCGGGTCGTCGAGGAAGATGAAGCCGCCGAAGACCGAGGCCATGATCAGGGCGGCGGCGGTGACCACGCGTGCTCCATGCCCCATCCCGTTGATGGTGGCCTGCTGGGCGGTGTCACCGTGGACGAAGTCCTCCCGCATCCGGGAGACCAGGAACACCTCGTAGTCCATGGCCAGGCCGAACAGGATGCCGATCAGCAGGATCGGTAGGAAGCTGATCAGGGGACCGGGAGTGTCCAGGCCGACCAGGTCGGCGAGGTGCCCCTGCTGGAAGACCGCGACCGTGATGCCGAAGGTGGCGGCGACGGTGAGCAGGAAACCGAGCGCCGCCTTGACCGGCACCAGCACCGAGCGGAACACCAGCATCAGCAGCAGGATCGACAGGCCGACCACCAGTGCCAGGTAGATCGGCAACGCGTCGGAGAGCTTCTCCGAGATGTCGATGCCGATCGCGGTCACGCCGGTGAGCAGCACGTCGGCACCCTGGATGCCGCCGACGGCGGTGCGGATGTCGTGCACCATCGTCTCGGTGGCCGGGTCGGTCGGACCGGTCTGCGGGATCACCGCGAGTAGCGCGGTCCGGCCGTCCGGGCTGAGCTGCGGTGGGGCCACGGCGAGCACGTTGTCGGTGCGCTGGACCAACGCGGTGACCTGAGGAACGGCTGCGGCGGTGGCGCCGGCGTCGTCGCCGGCGACAACCACTGCGAGCCGGCCGGTGAAGCCCGGGCCGAAGCCCTCCGTGATCAGGTCGTTGGAGACGCGGGCGGCGGAGCCGACCGGAGCGGTACCGTCGTCGGGCAGCGCCAGGCGCATGTCCGGTGCCGGCAGCGCGAGCAGCCCCAGGCCGAGCAGTCCGACGAGGATCACCGGGATTCGGAGCCGGGTGATCAGTCGGGCCCAACGGAAGCCGAACGCCGAGGTGTCCTCGCTGTGGTTGGTGGCGGTCTCCGACGCCGCGCGGTGGATGGTCACGTCGCTGCGGCGGGCAGCGTCGTCCGGGATGTCGTCGGCGGCCGGGGCCACCGACACCGACGAGCGCAACCTGCGGGGCAGTACCCGGCGTCCGGCGAAGCCGAGCAGCGCCGGTTGCAGGGTGATCGCCACCAGCACGGCGACGGTGACGGTGCCGGCGGCCGCCAGGCCCATCACGGTCAGGAACGGGATGTTCACCACCGCGAGACCGGCCAGGGCGATGACCACCGTGGCTCCGGCGAAGGTCACCGCCGAGCCAGCGGTGCCGACCGCCCGGCCGATCGCCTCGTCCGCCGGCACGCCGTCGAGCAGGTTCTGTCGATACCGCGACGTGATGAAGAGCGAGTAGTCGATGCCGACGGCCAGGCCCAGCATCAAGGCGAGGATGGGTGCGGTGCTGGTCAGCTCGACCACGCTGCTGAGTGCGAAGAGGCCGGCCATGCCGACGCCGACGCCGATGAGCGCGTTGAGCATGGTCATGCCCGCGGCCACCAGCGAGCCGAAGGTGACCACCAGGACGACGAGGGCCACCGCGACGCCGATCGCCTCGGTGGAGCCGACCTCGGGCGGGGTGTTGAGCACCTCACCGCCGGGCGCCACCTGCCAACCCTGGGCCTCGGCTTGGGCGCCGAGCTGCTCGTACGCCTCCCGCTGTTCCTCGGTGATCTGGTCGGCACCGTCGTTGAACTGCACCTGGATCAGCGCGTACTGGCCGTCGGGAGAGACCGAGCCGACCTGGAACGGATCGACGGCGGCGAGCACACCGGGGACGGTGGTTGCCTCCTGAATGATCGACTGGATCGCCGCCTGGCCATCGGGTGTGCCGAGCTGTCCCGGAGCCGGTGCCTTGACCGCGATGGTGCCGGTGGCGCCGGCCGCCGCTGGGAACTGCTCGTTCAGCAGGTCGAGCGCACGCTGCGACTCCGTGCCGGGCATGGTGAAGTTGCTGGCTGCCGGGCCGCGCAGGGTCGCCGCTGCCAGGCCGAGCCCGACGAGTACGACGAGCCAGATCGCGGCGACGAGTCGCCGCCGACGCATCGATCCCCGGCCTAGCCGGTAGAGCAGGGTCGCCATGAGGTCCTTTCCTCGGTCGTGGATGGTGGGACGGGTCAGTGGGCGGGCGGTTCGAGCGCCCGCCGCAGCAGGGCCAGCAGCGCATCGCCCAGTTCCTGGTCGGGCACGTCGGCGAACTGGCCGCAGGTCTCGGCGATGCCGGCGAGCAGCACCAGCGCGGTGATCCGGGCGGAGGCCCGCTCGGACTGCCCGGCGAGCGTATCGATGAGCCGTTCGGAGATCTGGTGAATGTGGACGAAGTCGGGCTGTTGCAGCAGTTCCGGGAACTCGCCCCGGAGCAGGGCGATCTCGCTGCGGAACCGGACCGCGAGATCGACGAAGCCTTCGGCGGCGACCCGCTGGGCGGCGGCCGGCCCGGGCTGGGCCGCGATCCGGTCGTCGAGCGACCGCAGCACCTCGATCGCGGGCGCCATCAGCGCGGTGAGGATCGCCTCCTTGTTCGCGAAGTGGTACAGCACCGCCGCCTTGGAACAGCCCACCTCGGTGGCGATGTCTTGCAACGACGTGCCCCGGTAGCCGGTTGCGGCGAAACGTCTCGCCGCGGCCGCCAGGATCTCGCCGTGGGTCTGCGGGGTGGTGCGGGCCATGACTCTCAGCATGCCTGACCGATCGGTCAGACGCTGACCGATCGGTCAGATCAGTGACGATCCCCACAGCCAGCGGTGCCGAATTGGCTCTGCGGATGGGCGTCGCGCCGGGCCGAGAATGAGATCGTGACCGACTCGACGGCGGCCCGGGCGGTCGCGCTTCGTGCCCTGCACCGACCCGGCGACCCGCTGGTGCTCCCCAACGCCTGGGACGCCGGCTCGGCCCGGGCGGTGACCGACGCCGGCTTTCCGGCGGTGGCCACCGGCAGTGCCGCCGTCGCCGAGTCGCTCGGATACGCCGACGGCGAGCGCATCCCGCCGGGGGAGATGTTCGCGGCCGTGACCCGGATCGCCCGCGCGGTCGCCGTGCCGGTCACCGCCGACCTGGAGCGGGGTTACGGTCTGCGTCCGGCCGAACTGGTCTCCCGGCTGCTCGACACCGGGGCGGTCGGGCTCAACCTGGAGGATTCGGATCCGCGTACCGGCGTCATGGTCGATGCCGAGGACCAGGCCGACGTGCTGGCCGGTGTCCGGGCGGCGGCGGAGGACGCCGGGGTCGCGGTGGTGGTGAACGCCCGGGTGGACGTCTTCCTACGGCCCGGCGGTGAACCGGCCGACCGGCTCACCGAGGCGATCCGCCGGGCGCGCCGCTACCTGGCCGCCGGGGCGGACTGCGTCTACCCGATCCTGCTGGCCGACCCGACTCAGCTGCGGAGTTTCGTGCAGGACGTGGCGGCACCGGTCAACGTACTGGCCCGACCCGCTGCGCCGGGGCAATCGGAGCTGGCCGCCCTGGGGGTGGCCCGGATCAGCTACGGCTCCGGCCTGTACGCGGCGACCCGCGCCCACACCACCCGCCTGCTCGCCGCCGTCGCCGCCGGAGATCTCCTCGTCTGAGCGGTGGCTGGCCCGTCAGGCGGTGGCCCGCAGGCAGGTGCCGCTGACTGTCGAGCTGACGGCGCGGACGGATCGGGCGCGCCGTTACGGTTGACCGCCGGGCGTCCGGCCGGGATGGTGATCGGATGAGCGGGGCTGATGAAACCCGGCACGGGGTCGCGCTGACCAATCTCGATCAGCCGTTGTCCGACGGGTCGGGAGAGAGCAAGCGCGACCTGGTCGACTACCTCGACGCGGTGGCCGACCGGATCGTCCCGCAGTTGCGCGGCCGTCCGCTGTCGGTGGTCCGGGTGCGCCCGGGACAGCCGCAGTTCATGCAGAAGAACCTGCCGCGTTACACGCCGGACTGGGTACGTCGGGTGTCGATCTGGGCCGAGGCATCCCGTCGGGAGATCGCGTACGCGCTCTGCGACGACCGCCGTACCCTGCTCTGGTTCGCCAACCAGCGGGCCGTCGAGTACCACCCCACCCTGGCCGTGGCCGACGACCTGAGCCGTCCCACCCACCTGGTGCTGGACCTCGATCCGCCGGAGACCGGTGGGTTCGGGGGCGCGGTGGCGGCCGCGCTGCTGGTCCGGCAGGCTCTCGCCGACGCCGGGCTGGCGGGCGCGGTGAAAACCAGTGGCGCCAAGGGGGTGCACGTCTTCGTCCCGGTCGAACCCGGCCCCGACGCCGAGGAACTGGCCGCTGCCACCCGGGCCCTCGCGGCTCGGGCGGAACGACTGGATCCGGCGCTGGCGACCACCGCGTTCATCCGCGAGGACCGGGGCGGCAAGGTCTTCGTCGATCCCACCCGCACCGGCGGCGCGACAGTCGTGTCGGTCTACAGCCCCCGGCTGCGTCCCGGCGTGCCGGTCTCCTTCCCGGTGCCCTGGCCGGACCTGGAATCCGTCACCCCGGCGGACTTCACCATTCGGACGGTGCCGGAGCTGCTCACGCAGGGGGACCAGTGGAGCGACCTGATGCCGGCGCCGGTGCGGCTCCCCGGTGACCTGATCGAGGAGGGCCGCGCCATCCCGGTGCCGAGGGTGCAGGCCATGCACGAGGGTCGCCGCCGGGCCCGCGCCCGACGCGCCGCCACCGACTGAGGAGGTCGGTGCCCAGCCGTCGCCGTGACACCCGTCGCCGGACCGTGTTCACGGGTCCGCCCGAGCGGTGGTCGCCAAAGCTCGTGCCCCCTCCGGACATCCCAAATCTGCTCCCATCGGGTCGGCTGGCCACGGCGGCTGACCTGGCGATCGGCTACGTGTAGCAAGCCAAGTCGACCGAGGTCGTCGACGTGCGGATCTGCCGGGAAGCGGATGCCTGCACCTGTGTCGCGGCACTTGGTCGCGCGGCCCGAACGGCAAGAGGTGGTTGCTGCTGTGCGCGACCGCCGGTTCGGCTGTCGGCGCTCTGGTCGGGCACCGAGTGACGGGCGCCCGACCAGAGGCATCTGGGACGTCGGCCGCCGGCATGGTGCCCCGCAGTCGGACCCGACCCAGCGTGACGTTGCCAGAGAAGTGCAAGGCCTTCATGATGCGCCCACGGCGGTGGCATGGTCGGCTGCACCGGCCTCTTCGTGCTGGTCTTGGATGGTGCCCCCGGCAGGGCACGTCACAGAACTGCAAATGGTCGCCGCCCCCGCCGTCGTCGTCGCCGGGGGCAGCTTCGTTTGCGCTGGTATGGCGGTGGGTGGCGGGGTGGGGGCCATCTGCGGTAGCGCGGGTTAGCCGGGCCAGGTGTGGGGCGGCGTGTTGGCTGACGGTGGCTCGGAACGCGACCTGGTTGGTGCGGACGTCGTGGTAGATCTGCACGGCGAAGGCGTCCAGAAGGCGACGAAGACGGTCCGTGGGTAGCAGGCTGAGTTCCGCTGCGCATGCTGGTCAGGGTGGCCGGGACCCGATGGTCGATCGAGACCTGCTTCCAGACCGGCAAAACCATCGGCCTGGACGAACCCCAGGTCCGCCGCTGGCACGCCTGGCACCGCCACGTCACCCTCGTCATGCTCGCCCACGCCATCCTCACCGTGATCGCCGCCCGCGAACGCGGCGACCACGAGGCGGCCGATCAAACCCTCATCCCGTTGACCCTGCCCGAAATCCGCCGCCTCTTCGCGAAGCTGATCACCAACACCGTCCACCCGATCAGCCACTGGCTGACCTGGTCACACTGGCGACGCCAACACCAAGCACGCGCCCGGACCAGCCACTACCACCGCCGCACCCAACCGATCCATCAACCAGCATCTACATAACGAACCCGGACTGCCGTACTAGCCTCGGCCCTTCGTTAAGGGCTGCGTGGCGGCGGTCGCGGGGACGCGAAAGTGCCTTCTGATCTGGAACGATGTGACTTGTCTAGGGTCTCATCCATCCATCACGGAAGGCACTTTCGAGGTGCAGCGTACCGGCATGCGTCCCAAGCTTGCGGTCTCTGGTGGAGGTCGAGGCGTGGTCGGTCACGCCGGTGCCCGCCTGCTGGCCGACATCGCCGAGGTGACTGGGTTGGTCAGCGGTTTTGGTGATGCGCTGGCCGGGTTGCGGCAGCGACGCTCGGTTCATGAGCCGGGCCGGGTCGCCGTCGATCTGGCGTTGATGCTCGCCGACGGCGGTGAAGCGATCGCTGATCTGGGCGTGTTACGCCATCAGCCCGAATTGTTTGGGCAGGTCGCATCGGACGCGACCGGGTGGCGGGTCCTGGACAGCCTCGACACGGCAGCGTTGGCCCGGTTGCGGCAGGCCCGCGCGGCGGCGCGGGAAGTCGCGTGGGCACAGACCTGTGAGACCCGCGGCCGGTTGCCCGCCTCGGTCGCGGCGGGCCGCGAGGTCCCCGGGCTGGTCTTGGACATGGATGCCACCCTGGTCGTCTGCCATTCCGAGAAGGAATCGGCGACGCGGACGTGGAAGAAGACATTCGGCTACCACCCGCTGCTGTGCTTCCTCGACAACACCGGCGAAGCCCTGGCCGGACTGCTGCGCGAAGGACGGGCCGGGTCGAACACCACCGCCGACCACATCACCGTCCTGGATGAGGCCCTCACGCAGATCCCGACGCCCACCGGCACGGGACACCGTTGCTGATCCGCACCGACGGCGCCGGCAGCACCCACGGCTTCCTCGCCCACATCCGAGGCCTGCGCGAGCACGGCATCGACGCCCGATTCAGTGTGGGCGCCGCGATCACCGCAGCAGTCAGGGCCGCGATCGAACAGGCCAACGACTGGATCCCCGCGATCAACACCGACGGCGGCCTGCGTGACGGCGCCGAAATCTGCGAACTCACCGGCTTGGCCGACACCAGCGGTTTCCCGGCCGGGACCCGCCTGTTCGCCCGCCGGGAACGACCACACCCCGGCGCCCAGTTGTCGCTGTTCGACACCGTCAACGGCATGCGGCACCAGGTCATCGCCACCGACACCCCGCCCGGTCAAGGATCCCTGCAGTTCCTGGAGGCCCGTCACCGCGCCCACGCCCGCGTCGAGGACCGCATCCGCACCGGCAAAGCCACGGGCTTCGGCCGGTTCCCGTCACGAATCTTCGCGATCAACCAGGCCTGGTTGCAGTTGGCGTTGACCGGCATTGACCTGCTCGCCTGGACCCAAACCCTGCTGCTCGACGGCGACCTCGCCCGCGCGGAACCGAAGAAACTGCGCTACCGGCTCCTGCACGTCCCAGCCCGCATCGCCCGCACCGCACGCCGAACCTGGCTACGCATCGCCGACAGTTGGCCCTGGGCCGCGGAGATCATCACCGCGTTCACGCGGCTCACCAACCTGCCCCGACCCCTTTCCTGAACCACAATCCCCGCCCCAGCAACAGCATCGAGGAACCCGGCCACGCGTCGGGCCCACACCATGCCTACCGGCAGAAACACCACCAGCCGCACCCACAACACCAAGATCAATCACTCATGAAAGACCGAGGCTAATTGGCCCGCCGTTTTGCCGTAAATAGTACCGCCAACTATCGCGCTGACGACACCCACTGTTACGAAGCGTATCCCTTCCGAGTCGCGCCTGGAAGCTGGCGACGCGGCAGCTTCTCTCCGGCGGCGTTGAGGGCCGGAATCCGGGTGTGTCCGGCTCAGTCCGGAGCGGTCCGTCCGGGTAGTTCGACGTCCGAGCACAACGCGAGCACAACGCGAGCACAAGACCCGCGGCTTGCAGCCCGCACGCTTGCAGACCGGATGGACCACGTTCGAGGCCCGGCGGGAGGCAGGCTCGCCGAACTGCCGCACGTCGGTGCCGGGCGCCACAGCGACGACACCGCCATGCTTCGCCTGCGCTGGCCCATCAACCAGCCGGCGACCGAGGACGGGCGGTCGCCTGGGTGGCCACGAACGAGAGCGCCTGCTCCGGCGGCATGTGTGCTTCGACCACGGGTCCCTGGTCGATCAGCTCACGGACGGCTTCAGAGATCGTCGGAGGGGTCAGACCCATGGTGCCCGTCAACTCGATTCGGCTGATCGAGCGGGCCGCCCTGATGAGGTCGAGCACCATGCCGGATGTTCTGGGCCGATTCGCCCACACCAGGCCGGTCACCATGCAATCCCCTCCGCGGCCATCGATCGGCCTCGCCGGTCAGCTTACGGAAGCCGCTCGACACCGAACGCTCCCCTCGCTGGTGCGGTGACTGGATACGGTGCGCCAGAGGTGGTGCGAAGATCCGACATGGCGCCATCATGGTGTCAGATAGGGGAATGCGCCCACCCACCCCGGTCTCATAAGGTTGGGGGAAACTGGAGGAGAGTGGGATGAAGCGGCCGACGATGGCTGACGTGGCAAGGCGCGCCGGCGTGTCGAAGGTCGCCGTGTTCTATGCCCTGAATGGCCGGCCGGGTGTGTCGCAGGCTGCCCGCGAGCGCATCGTCAACATCGCCCGGGAGCCTGGTTTCAGCCCGAACAACGCGGCCCGCGCATTGACCGGCGCCAGTGCCCGGGCCGTCGGCTTAGTCGTGTGCCGGCCGGCACACACGCTCAACGACGTCCGCATCCCGGTGCTGCAGCAACTGCAGCTGCCGGCGGTGGTCATCGGCGGCCCGGGCGACACGGGTGACGTCGCACAGCTGTGGTCCGACGATGCGAAGGCGATGAGGGAGGCGGTCCGCTATCTGGTCGCGCTCGGTCATCGTCGCATCGCGCACGTGAGCGGCTTCCCCCGCCTGTTGCACACCCAGGCGCGGATCCGGGGGTTCGTCGACAGCACCACCGAACTCGGGCTCGGCGAAGCGGTCACCCTGGAGGCCGATTACACCGGCGAGGAGGCGCGCCGGATCACCCGGCGGCTGCTGATCGGAGCGGCCCGCCCCACGGCGATCATCTACGACAACGACGTGATGGCGGTCGCCGGGCTGGCGGTGGCCCGGAAGATGCGCCTCAGCCTGCCGGCCGAGCTGTCCATCGTCGCCTGGGACGACTCGTTGCTGTGCGAGCTGGTGCATCCGCCGCTGACTGCCCTGACCCGCGACATCGTCGGCTACGGCGAGCATGCCGCCCGGGCCATCTTCAAGGCGATCGAGGGCGAGCCGGTCGACAGCGTCGAGGGCAGCGCGGCACACCTGACTCCCCGGGGCAGCACCGCGCCGCCGACCTGACCGTCCCGCGAGTCCAGCCGCGACGGTCCGGGCCGATGAGGTGGCCCCGGCGTGCTGCGCGAGGCCGTCCTCGCCGTGGCCCGGCTCGACGAGCGGACCGCACCTCGGTCAGCGCCGGCCCGCCCGGACGTTGTCAGCCCCAGGAACAGCTGCGTAGCTCCAGGAACGGCTCAGTTCCAGGAACGGCGCTGGGGCCGCACGTCGACGACCGGCATGCCGGCCGCGTGGGCGGCCGCGATCCCCTCGTCACTGTCCTCGTAGACCAGGCACCGCCGCGGCTCGACGCCCAGCCGCCGGGCGGTCACCGCGAACAGGTCCGGGGCCGGCTTGCCCCGGCTCACGTCCTCCCGGGTGACCACCAGGTCGAAGACCTCCGCCAGGGCCGTCGTCCGCATCACCGCCTCGATGATCGGCCGGGAGCTCCCGGAGGCCACCGCGATCGGACCGCGACCGCGGAAGGCGCGGGCCGTGTCGGCCACCGGCCGATGCTCCCGGATGGTGTGCGCGACGGTGCGGAAGAGGTCATCGCGGCGGGCCACCACCTGCCGCACGTCGCCGGTCAGGCGCTGCCCGGTCTCCGCAAGCAGCGTCTCCACCATCTCGGCGCTGGAGATTCCCGTGTGGGCCGCGAACCAGGGCTCGGGAAGGTCGACCCCCTGCTCGGCGAGCGCGCTTCGCAGCGCGCGGTAGTTGGCCGCCTGTGTGTCGACCAGGGTGCCGTCCCAGTCGAAGATCAGGCACTCGATGTCCGGGCCGGGGGCCAGTGTCGTCATACCATCTCCCTCGCGAGGTCGGGTGCGGGCGCGCTGGAAAGGCGGGCCGCCGGGGCGAGCAAAAAGATCACCGCGTTCAGCCCGACGATGATCGCCAAGGCTAGCGGCAGGCTCATCGCCGAGGCGAGCATCCCGATCAGCGGGGGGCCGCCGACGACGCCGATCCAGCCGGCGCTGGATACCGCGGCCACCGAGGGGCCGGTGGGCGAGTCCGGTAGCCGGCCGGCGACCCGCAGGACGGTCGGCATCAGGCAGGAAAGGCCCACACCGAGCAGGGCGAACCCGGCGACCGCCGACACCGAGTAGCAGCTCAGAATTGTCCGGCTCCAGAATGCCGCTGGTCTCGACGACCTCGTAGGAGACTGGCAGGGCGGCGTTGACCTGCCAACGGGCGGAGTTGGCGCGCGCTTTCTGCATCTCAGGGCTCCAGTTTCATGAGTGTTGTCCGAGGGTTTCGGAACTGTTCGTACAAACAGGCATCGAACGGGGCCGAATGTGGCCATGGTCCGACGCGAATGTTCCGCGAACCATTCCTCGGCCGTTTCGCTTCGATGAACGACAGGCACGCTCGCGCCGGCGACCGCACAGGACGGAGTGATGGAATACGAGAACAGCGGCGCTCGGGTCTACCGCCAGCGAAACCGCTCGGCGCGTGGGCTTCGGCAGCGGCTGCCGCCACCCACGGTCAGGTCGCCACCGTGACCGCGATTAGTGCTGGCGCCTCGGATTACCTGCCTCAAGCGCAGTCATGACCGCTGAGGTGACAGGACACCGCGGCTTGCCTGGCGTCGATTGGCCGACATAATGTCGTCGCCATTGTGGAAATTCCCCCCGTCCGATCTTTTGGTGACCAATCTAGGGGTACGCCAGCCGATCGTCAACGTTGTTTTCCGGCGGCCTCCGTCACGGTGCTCAACGGCCGGCAAACGGCGAGGGAGCAGCGCTTGTCCACAACGATGTAGGTCCGAAATGCCGGTCTCGAAACCATACCGGATGTCCGCCTGCGGCAGTGTGACGTGTCCCCTAGCCTCGGCCCTTCGTTAAGGGCTGCGTGGCGGCGGTCGCGGGGACGCGAAAGTGCCTTCTGATCTGGAACGATGTGACTTGTCTAGTACGGCAGCCGCCGTTCGTGATCATGGTTGGAGTTCGAGGTTGAGGCGTCGGGTGTAGTGGGATCGTCGGGCGCGGGCTTGATGGCGGCGTCGCCAGTTTGACCAGCGCAGATGGTGGGCGAGATCGCGGATCGGTGTGAGGACGAGAGTGTTGATCAGCCGACGGACCTCGTTGACGGTCAGGTTGATCAGTGCGGTGTCGGCCGGGTTGTCCTCGGCGGCGTCGGCGACGCAGATCGCCAGGACGGCGAGGGCTGCCAGGGCGAGGGTGGTGAAGCGGTGCCAGGATTCCCAGCGGCGGACCTGGTGTTGGTCGAGGCCGACCTGGCCCTTGGCGGCCTGGAAGCTCTCCTCGACCGTCCAACGGATGCCCGCGACCTGCACGAGTTGGGCCAGGGTGCCCGGGTGCGGGGTCCAGCAGCGGTAGAAGGCCAGCTCACCGGTGGTGTTGTTGCGGCGGATCAGGAGGCTGTGGTGGCCGCCGTCGTCGGGGTCGGCGTCGGTGGTGACCTGATCGAGCCAGGCCCAGTCGTAGAAACGCGGGCCCTTGGATCCGGCTGCGGCGCTGCGGCGCTGCCACGCCGAGGCCGGTAGCTCGGCGGCGACCCGGTCAGCCCGAACCCGGGTTTTGCCGCCGTCGAGGGGGACCAGGTGGCTGCGGGACACGGCCAGGACATAACCCAACTGGTGGTGGCGCAGGTGGGCGCGAAAGACGCTGCTGTTGCCGTAGGCCTCGTCCGCAGCCGCCCACCTGGCCGGGACCCCGGCGTCGAGAGCTGCGGTGATCATGTCGGCGGCCAAGTCGGGCTTGGTAGCGAAGACGACCGTGTCGGGGACCCCGGCGGCCTGGCAACGGGCCTGGTCATCGGTCCAGGACACCGGTAAGTAGACCCTGCGGTCGATCAGCGTGTGCCCGTGCCGGCTGGCGTATCCGCAGAACACCCCGACCTGCGCGTTCTCGATCCTGCCGGCAATCTACCGGCCTGCCGCTTGACTCCTGGCCGGATAAGGTCGCAGGGCTCCGCTGCTCAAGGGCGACCGGTTTGTGGCCGTCGCCTGCGCCGCGAAGCGCCTTTGGCGGTGGAGGGTGGCCGAACCATGCGCGCCGCACCCGGAGCTCGACGACCGTGACGCGCTCTGCGGCCGGACGCGGGCAGCTGGTGCACGTCGTCCAGGCGGTGCCGGTCGGCCGCCGGCCAAATTTCCCACCCTCATAACCCACGATTTGTCTGTGGTCGGCGCGGCCCGACTCCGCTCTACGCCAGCCAACGGGCTGCCTGCGTGTCCGGGCCAAAGCGCCCGAGGTAGCGCCGCGCGCTCGACCATGTCCGCTAACCTACGATCGCGACTGTGGTGGCAGCGAGCCGCCGACCTGGCCACGACGCGCAGATTTGGCGCGATCCGGGCGCGTTTGGCGCCCGTGTATCGAGCCAACGTCCGATGCCCCGGCCGGGCGGCCGGGGCATCCTCGGTCGTCTACTCGAACCCGAAACTCGCTTCCACGATCAGTGACTGACCGGTCGCGTTTCGCGTTTGCAGTTCTGTGACGTGCCCCCGGCAGGATTCGAACCTGCGCCCCCGCCTCCGGAGGGCGGTGCTCTATCCCCTGAGCTACGGGGGCTCAGCGACTGGAGAAGACTAGCAAACGCCCCACTCGATCGCCGAATCGGTATCGGCGCGTCAGGCGGCGAGGGTGCGTCCACAGCTGGGTAGCGGGTGCGGCACGATGCGCCGGGGGAGCCGTCGCGGCCATTCGTTGCGGGCCCATGAGCCGTCCACGATCAGGTGCACGGTACGCCGTTCGGCGCCGCTGAGCCGGTGCGCGAACTCCCGGGGCAGCGGCGGGTCGACCGACGGGGTGGTGACCATGAACCGGACCCGCCCCCGCGAGGAGACCGCCGAGAGGACGTCGGCCGCCGGCATGGTGCCCCGCAGTCGGACCCGACCCACCCAGTACACCTCGGCCAGGTGTTCCTGGGCCGCCCTGGTGATCGCCGGGTACTCGCTGCGGACCCAGCGCTCGACCGCACCGACGCAGAGCCCGCAGGCCCGCTCGCGAGGCTCGCGCGGACCCAACCCCCAGGCCCGCAGGTACGCCCCGACGACTCCCGCGTCCAGCGTCAGGCCGAAGTGCTGCTGGATGAGGGCGTGCAGACTCTGGCGGGTCCACAGCTCCTCTTCCAGCCCGAATGCGTCGGGGTGGACGCCCCGGAGGGTGTCGATGAGTTCGAGCTCCTGCTCGCGGCTGAGTGTTCCCGGCTCACCCTGCCGCTGTCCGCGACGGACGGCTGCCACCGCTCCGTCACCGCCGATGGTGTGGCGTCGGCACCAGCTGGTGACCGAACGCCGCGCGTCTCTGAGTGCAACCCCCACGTCCGGACAACGAGTGCACTTCGCTCCAAGTAACCCCTAGCGGGAAAATCGGTCTTATAACCCCAAGGTGGGGCGGAGGTGGCGATCCCGATGGCGCTCGGCCGCCTACGCGTCGCCGCCCCGCTCGAATGGTCGAGCGGGGCGGCGCGGGTCGGTTCGGCTACGAGCGGCTCAACCGCCGGCGGGGGTCATCCGGCGCAGCTCGTTGATCTCCTTTTGCTGCGCCTGCTTCGATGCCTCGGCCAACCGGACCACCTCGGGCCGGTCCGAGACCTTCAGCACTCCGTCGGCCATGTGAATGCCGCCAAGGTGGTGATTGATCATCAGCTTGATGAAGAGGCGGTCGACCTCGACGCCCTGGGCCTCGTGCAGCTGGGTGATCTCCTCGCGGGTCGCCATGCCGGGCATCAACCCGTCCTGGCCGACCGGCACGGCGTCGGGCATCCACTCCATCGCCGGTCGCGAGCCGGTGGGCAGCAACTCCCACTCCTGCAACCAGCGCTGCATGTGACCGATCTGAGCCTGCTGGGTCAGGGCCATGTCGTAGCCCATCTGCCGGAGCGCCGGATTCTGCGCCTTCGCGTACGCGATCATCGCCATCTCCACCGCCTGGGCGTGGTGACGGGACATGTCCCGGGCAAAGCCGGCCTCGGCGGAGTCCTCACCCGGGGCCCGGTTCGACACCAGGGTCGCGGCCGTCCACCCGATGCCGAGCAGCAGCACCGCCGCCATCGCCAGGGTCAGGTAGCGCAGCGTCCGGGACGGCCGGCGGAGTTCGGTGCCGTCGCGTTCCGTCGGTGGGGCCTCCTGAATCGCGCTGGGCATGTCAGCCGCCCGTCGGCGGAGCCAACTCGCGCGGCTCGGTGCCGGTGCCGGTGGTGTAGTTGCCGGAGGAGCAGGGCACGCCCGGCTCGATCGAGGCGTTCTGCGCCAGCGTGGTGGAGAACTCCTTGATCCGCGGGTCGTCGGCGCTGTCGACCTTGAGCTGGTAACCCCACGCCTGAAGCGACACGGCGCTGTCCAGCCCCTCGTACGGGCTCATCAGCATGAAGTCGTTGCCCCGGATCACGCTGGCCAGCTTCTCGACGTCGGCCGCGGGCAGGTCCGGGCGGTAGGTGAGCCAGACCGCGCCGTGCTCCATGCTGTGCACCGCGTGCTCGGCCGCGATCGGCGCGTCGTACACGTCGCCGAGGCAGCGCTGCCAGGCGTTGTTGTGCGCGCCACCGACCGGCGGGGTGTACTTGTATTCGAGCTTGCCGGACTGGTGCGACTCGTAGGTGAGGCTATCCGGGTCGCTCTCGCGGTAGTTGAGGATGCCCGCGATGTCGGCGGCCTTGTCCTCCCAGGACTGGCTGCCCTTGAAGGTTGCCCAGGCACCGAACCCGATGATCGACGTGGCGAGCACGCCGACGGCGACGAAGAGCGCGATCGGCCCCCACGATCGGCCCTGGCTGACCTTTACCGGAGTGATCGGCTTACGTGGCCCCTTGCCGCCCCTCGCGCGCTGGGCCGAGCCGGACTTGCCAGGGCCAGCCTTGGCGCCGGCGGCCGGCCGTCCCGCCGCCGGCTTCTTGCCGGTGCTGACCACGGTCGGGCGGCGTTCCGGGCCGCCCGGGGTGCTGATACTCATCGTGCCTCGTCAGGTCGGTCGGGCAGGGGCTCTGGCGGGCCGGGTCGGTTGCTGGGTCGCCGCCGCGGGGGCCGAGTCTACCCCCGATAACATGGATTGGTGACTCCTGCAGAACTCGCCGAAGCCGTCCTCGCCGCCGCTCACGCCGTCTTCGCCGACCGAGAGCTGGACCGCTCCGCGCTGCCGGAGCACACCACAGTCGAGCGGCCGCGCAACCCCGAGCACGGCGACTACGCTGCCACCCTGGCGCTTCAGCTGAGCAAGAAGGTCGGGCTGCCGCCCCGGGAGCTGGCCGCCGCGCTGGCCGCCGAGTTGGCCAGTACGTCGGGGATCAAATCGGTTGAGATCGCCGGCCCGGGCTTCCTCAACATCCGGCTCGACGCCGCCGCCGCGGGACAGCTCGCCCGGTCGATCGTCGAGGCGGGCGAGGAGTACGGCCGAAGCGACCGGCTCGCCGGTCTGAAAATCAACCTGGAGTTCGTCTCGGCCAACCCGACAGGTCCCGTACACATCGGTGGCGTTCGCTGGGCGGCGGTCGGCGACGCACTGAGCCGGCTGCTGCGGGCCACCGGCGCCGACGTCGGCACCGAGTACTACTTCAACGACGCCGGCTCGCAGATCGACCGCTTCGCCCGCTCTCTGCTCGCCGCCGCCCGCAACGAGCCGGCGCCGGAGGACGGCTACGGCGGGGCGTACCTCGCGGAGATCGCCGAGCAGGTCACCGCCCGGCGGCCCGACGTGCTGACCCTGGACGACGCCGCCGCCCGGGAGGTCTTCCGGGTCGAGGGCGTCGCGTTGATGTTCACAGAGATCAAGTCCTCGTTGCGGGACTTCGGGGTCGAGTTCGACACCTACTTCAACGAGAAGGACCTGCACGATCGCGGCGAGCTGGAGCACGCCCTGGCCCGGCTGCGCGAGCAGGGCCACCTCTTCGAATCCGAGGGCGCCACCTGGTTGCGCACCACCGACTTCGGCGACGACAAGGACCGGGTGCTGCGCAAGTCGAACGGTGAGTGGACGTACTTCGCCGCCGACTGCGCCTACTACCTCGACAAGCGGGAGCGTGGCTTCGACCGCGTCGTGATCATGCTCGGTGCGGACCACCACGGCTACGTCGGCCGGATGAAGGCGATGGCGGCCTGCTTCGGCGACGACCCCGAGCAGACGCTGGAGATCCTCATCGGCCAGTTGGTGAACCTGGTCCGCGACGGCGCGCCGGTTCGGATGAGCAAGCGGGCCGGCACCGTGGTGACCCTGGAGGACCTGGTCGACGCGATCGGGGTGGACGCCTCGCGCTACGCGTTGGCCCGGTACTCCAGCGACTCGCCGATCGACATCGACATCGAGCTGTGGACCCGGGCCACCCGGGACAACCCCGTCTACTACGTGCAGTACGTGGCGGCCCGCACGGCAAGTGTCGGCCGCAACGCCGCCGAGGTCGGCCTCACCCGGGGCGACGCGGCGTCGTTCCGGCCCGAGCTACTCGACCACGGGAAGGAGAACGAGCTGCTCAAGGCGCTTGCCGAGTTCCCCGCCGTGGTGGCCGCCGCCGCCGAGTTGCGGGAGCCGCACCGGGTGGCCCGCTTCCTTGAGGACCTGGCCGGGGCGTACCACCGGTTCTACGACAACTGCCGGATTCTGCCCCGCGGCGACGAGGCCGTCGCCGACCTGCACCGGGCCCGGCTCTGGCTGAACGACGCGACCCGGGTGGTCATCGCCAACGGGCTGCGCCTGCTCGGCGTCTCGGCGCCGGAGCGGATGTAGTCATGAGCGTGCGGAATGGGCTGGTGAGCCCCGCAGTCGCGAACCCGGGGAGGCACTGATGAGGGCGCACGAGGCGGGCGCGCTGCACGGCGACATCGGCAACCGGGGGCCGGCCTGGCTGCGTACTCCGGACGACGTCAACGCCCTGGTGCCGCAGCTGTGGCCGCGCAACGTGACGCGCGGTACCGACGGTGCGCTCGCCGTCGCGGGTCTGGGCGTACGCGACATCGCCGCCGAGTTCGGCACCCCGGTGTACGTGCTCGACGAGGACGACCTCCGCTCGCGCTGCCGGGACTTCCAGGCGGCCTTCCCGGACGAGGACATCTACTACGCCGGTAAGGCCTTCCTCTGCCGCGCGGTGGTCCGGATGATCGCCGAGGAGGGCATGTTCCTCGACGTTTGCAGCGGCGGGGAGCTGGCCGTGGCGCTGGCCGGTGGGATGCCGCCGGAACGGATCGGCTTCCATGGCAACAACAAGTCGGTGGCCGAGCTGACCCGGGCTCTCGACGTCGGGGTGGGCCGGATCATCGTCGACTCGTTCCACGAGATCGAGCGGCTCACCGCGCTGGCCCGGGAACGCGGCGTACGGCCCCGGGTGCTGATCCGGGTCACCGTCGGGGTGGAGGCGCACACCCACGAGTTCATCGCCACCGCCCATGAGGACCAGAAGTTCGGCTTCTCCCTCGCGGGTGGGGCGGCCCTGACCGCGGCGCTGCGCGTGCTCGACGAGGGGGTGCTGGAGCTGCGCGGCCTGCACTCGCACATCGGCTCGCAGATCTTCGACACCAGCGGTTTCGAGGTCTCCGCCCGGCGGGTGCTGGCCCTTCAGGCGCAGATCCGCGACGCCCGCGGCGTCGAACTGCCCGAACTGGACCTCGGTGGTGGGTTCGGTATCGCGTACACCTCGCAGGACGATCCCGCGGCCCCGCACGACCTGGCCAAGCGGCTACGCAAGATCGTGGACTCGGAGTGCGCGGCGGAGCGGCTGGTCACCCCGCACCTGTCCATCGAGCCGGGCCGGGCGATCGTCGGCCCGGCCGTGCTCACCCTGTACGAGGTGGGTACGGTCAAGGATGTCGATGGCATCCGGACGTACGTCAGCGTCGACGGCGGGATGAGCGACAACATCCGGACCGCCCTGTACGACGCGTCGTATTCGGCGACCCTGGCCTCCCGGGGGAGCGTCGCCGGCCCGATGCTCGCCCGCGTGGTGGGAAAGCACTGTGAGTCCGGGGACATCGTGGTGAAGGATGAATTCCTGCCCGCCGACGTGCAGCCCGGAGATCTTGTCGCGGTGCCCGGCACGGGCGCGTACTGCCGCAGCATGGCCAGCAACTACAACCACGTACCCCGCCCCGGCGTGGTCGCGGTTCGCAACGGCCGGGCCCGGCTGATCGTTCGACCGGAGACCGAAGAGGACCTGCTCGCCTTGGATGTGGGATGACGTCACCTGTACGCCTCGCCGTGCTCGGCTGCGGCACCGTCGGTGCCGAGGTGATCCGGCTGCTGCACGAGCAGTCGGCGGACCTCGCCGCCCGCGTCGGTGCTCCGTTGGAGATCGCCGGCATCGCCGTACGCCGGATCGGACGCGACCGCGGCGACCTGCCGGTGGACCCGGCCCTGTTCACCACCGACGCGCTCGGGCTGATCAAGCGGGACGACGTGGACGTGGTGGTCGAGGTGGTCGGCGGCATCGAGCCGGCGCGCGGCTGGCTGGTGGAGGCGTTGCGGGCCGGCAAGAGCGTGGTCACCGCCAACAAGGCGCTGCTCGCCGAGGACGGCGGCACCCTGCACGACGCGGCGGCCGAGGGGGGCGGCGACCTCTACTACGAGGCGTCCGTGGCCGGTGCCATCCCGCTGCTGCGCCCGCTGCGTGAGTCGCTGCACGGCGACCGCATCACCCGGGTCACCGGCATCGTCAACGGCACCACCAACTTCATCCTCTCCGCGATGCACGCCACCGGTGCCGGGTTCGCCGAGGCGTTGGAAGAGGCGACCGAGCTGGGCTACGCCGAGGCCGATCCGACCGCCGACGTGGAAGGCTTCGACGCCGCCGCCAAGGCGGCCATCCTCGCCTCGCTCGCCTTCCACAGCCGGGTCGCCGCCGCCGACGTGCACCGCGAGGGCATCACCGAGGTCACCGCTGCGGATGTGGCCAGCGCCAAGGCGATGGGCTGCACGATCAAACTCCTCTGTATCGCCGCGCGTGGTGCCGACGGGCAGGGCCGGGAGACGGTCAGCGTCCGGGTGCACCCGGCGATGATCCCGGTGACCCATCCGCTGGCCAGCGTGGGCGACGCGTTCAACGCGGTCTTCGTGGAGGCGGAGGCGGCCGGGCAGTTGATGTTCTACGGACGGGGTGCCGGTGGGGCACCGACCGCCAGCGCGGTGCTCGGTGACGTGGTGGCGGTGGCCCGCAACCGGCTCGCCGGGGTCCGCGCGGCCAGCGAGTCCGCCTACGCCGACCTGCCGGTACGGCCGATGGGTGAGGCCCTCACCCGCTACCACATCAGCCTCGACGTGGCCGACCGGCCCGGTGTGCTGGAGTCGGTGGCCGGGATGTTCGCCCGGCACGACGTCTCGATCGCCACCGTCCGTCAGGGGCCGGCCGCCGGTGCCGCCGGAGCGGCCGGTGATGCCGTACTGGTCATCGTGACCCACGTCGCCCGGGACGCGGCGCTCGCAGCGACCGTCCAGGAACTGCGTGGACTGGACAGCGTCCGTTCGGTGGCGAGCGTGCTGCGGGTCGAGGGCGGGTTGTGAGCGGCCGGATCAAGCGCAGAGGCGAGGAGAGCGAGATGTGGCGTGGCCTGATCGACGCCTACCGGGACCGGCTGCCGGTCACCGATGCCACGCCGGTGGTCACCCTGCACGAGGGGAACACGCCGCTGTTGCCGGCGCCGGTGCTCTCCGCCCGGCTCGGCTGCGACGTGTACCTCAAGGTGGAGGGCGCGAACCCCACCGGCTCCTTCAAGGACCGGGGCATGACGATGGCCGTCTCCAAGGCGGTCGAGGCCGGTAACAAGGCCATCATCTGCGCCTCCACCGGCAACACCAGTGCCTCCGCCGCCGCGTACGCGGCCCGGGCCGGGATGACCTGCGCGGTGCTGGTGCCGCAGGGCAAGATCGCGCTGGGCAAGCTGGCTCAGGCGCTCGTGCACGGCGCTAAGCTGCTCCAGGTCCACGGCAACTTCGACGACTGTCTGGCGCTGGCCGCCAAGCTCGCCCAGGACTATCCGGTGGCCCTGGTCAACTCGGTGAACATCGACCGGCTGCACGGTCAGAAGACGGCCGCCTTCGAGATCGTCGAGGCGCTCGGCGACGCACCCGACATCCACTGCCTGCCGGTGGGTAACGCCGGCAACATCTCCGCGTACTGGATGGGTTACGCGGAGGACCATGACGCCGGCAACGCCAGCCGGCAACCGAAGATGTACGGCTTCCAGGCGGCCGGCGCGGCGCCGATCGTGACCGGGCAGGTGGTGGCCGAGCCGTCCACCATCGCCACGGCCATCCGGATCGGCAACCCCGCGAGTTGGACGAAGGCCCTGGACGCGCGGGACACCTCCGGCGGCCTGATCGAGGCGGTCACCGACCGGGAGATCCTGGCGGCGTACCGGCTGCTGGCCCGGGAGGTCGGTGTCTTCGTGGAACTGGGCAGCGCGGCCAGCGTCGCCGGTCTGCTCCAGCAGGCCGCCGCCGGCCGGGTGCCGGCCGGGTCCACGGTGGTCTGCACGGTCACCGGGCACGGTCTCAAGGACCCGGAGTGGGCCATCTCCACCGCGCCCGCCCCCGTAACCATCGCCAACGACCCCCTAGTCGCCGCCCGCTCCCTCGACCTCGCCTGAAGCCGCCCCGCCCCCCGGCCCCGAGCACCCGCCGATCATGCAGTTGTGGCACTCGCAAGGGTGGATAAAGGTGGGCGTTCCGGGAGCCACAACTGCATGATCGCCGCAAGGGGCGGCTGGGGGGGGTGACCATTGCCCACCGGCTCTCCACCGTGCTCGACGCTGATCAGATCGTCGTGATGGACCGTGGCCGGGTCCGGGCGGTCGGCGACCATGCCAGCCTGCTGCGCACCGACGAGCTGTACCGCGATGTGGTGGCGTCGTCGCGCATCGGTACCGCCGAGGCCCCGGCCGCCCCGGGGGCCGACGGACCGACCGGGTCGGGCACACTGCTCGTACCCCTCGACCGTCTTCCTCAGGAGTGAGCCACGCGATGTCGCTGCTCGCCAGATTCAGCCTCGCCAACCGAGGGCTGGTAGCCCTCATCGCGGTGGTGATCACGGCGTTCGGTGCGTACGCCG
Source organism: Micromonospora sp. ATLC16 (assembly GCF_057196645.1). Taxonomy (NCBI): domain Bacteria; kingdom Bacillati; phylum Actinomycetota; class Actinomycetes; order Micromonosporales; family Micromonosporaceae; genus Micromonospora; species Micromonospora sp. ATLC16. The sequence goes on along the minus strand of NZ_JBXUOW010000006.1, from coordinate 91,547 downwards.
TGCCGTCACTGAAGCAGCAACTCCTGCCGTCGCTGGAGTTTCCCGCCGCCTTCATCGTGGCCCAGTACCCCGGTGCCGCACCGGAGGTCGTCGAGTCCGAGGTCGCCGAGCCGATCGAGAACGGTCTGCGCGGCATCTCCGGTCTCGACTCGGTCATCTCGACCTCCCGCGAGGGCCTGACCACCATCCAGGTGCAGTACGAGTTCGGCACCAAGCTCGACGACATGGTCAGCAGGATGCAGACCGCGATCAACCGGACCAGCCTGCCGGAGGGCGTCGACCCGCAGGTGATCGCCGGCAGCACCGACGATCTGCCAGCGGTGGTGCTGGCCGCGTCCGGCGAGGACGACGAGCGGATCCTCGTCGGCAAGCTGCGGGACACCGTGGTGCCGGAACTGGCCGCGATCGACGGCGTACGCGGTGTCGAGCTGACCGGTGTCCGGGACGAACTAGTGGTGATCACACCGGATCCGGCGAAGTTGGCGAAGGCGAAGGTGCAGCCGACCGCGATCGGCACCGCGTTGCGGGCCAACGGCGTGGCGGTGCCGGCCGGCGCGGTGTCGGACGGCGAGCGCACCCTGCCGGTCCAGGTGGGAGCACCGCTTACCACCCTGGACGAGCTGCGGGACGTGATCGTCGCGCCGCCGGTCAAGAAGGCCGGTCCGGTCCGACTCGGCGACGTCGCCACGGTCGAGGAGCAACTCGCCCCGGCCACCGCCATCACCCGTACCAACGGCCGGGAGAGTCTCGGCATCGCGGTCACCGCCGACCCGGACGGCAACGCCGTGGAGATCTCGCACGCGGTCGCTGACCGGCTCGACGACCTGCGCTCCGCCACCGGTGCCGAGCTGACCGTCGTGCTCGACCAGGCACCATTCGTGGAGAAGTCCATCAAGACGCTGAGCACCGAGGGCCTGCTGGGTCTGATCATGGCCGTGGTGGTCATTCTGGTGTTCCTGTTGTCGGTGCGCTCCACCGTGGTCACCGCGGTCTCCATCCCACTGTCGGTGGTGGTCGCGCTCATCGCCCTGTGGATCGGTGACTACTCGCTCAACCTGCTCACCCTCGGCGCGTTGACGGTGGCGGTCGGCCGGGTGGTGGACGACTCGATCGTCGTGCTGGAGAACGTCAAGCGGCACCTGACGTACGGCGGGTCCAAGCGGCAGGCGATCCTCACCGCCGTACGCGAGGTGGCCGGCGCCGTCACCGCGTCCACGTTGACCACGGTTGCCGTCTTCGCACCCATCGCCCTGGTCGGTGGGTTCGTCGGCCAGCTCTTCGCGCCCTTCGCGATCACGGTCACCGTGGCCCTGCTCGCCTCGCTGCTGGTGTCGCTGACGGTGATCCCGGTGCTCGCGTACTGGTTCCTCAAGCCGGTCAGCGGGGCGGCGGTCCGTCGGGCGGCGGAGGAACGCGAGCTGCGCAGCCCGTTGCAGCGGGCGTACCTGCCGGTCATCCGGTTCGCCACCGGGCGGCGGGCCTACCGTTGGGCGACCCTGGCGGCGGGGCTGCTGGTGCTGTTCGGCACCTTCGGGCTGGCCCGACAGTTGGAGACGAACTTCCTCGACGACTCCGGTCAGGACACGCTGAACGTCCGCCAGGAACTGCCGGTCGGCACCGGGCTGGCCGGCACCGACGCGGCGGCCCGGCGGGTCGAGGCGGTGCTGGCGGACACCCCGGGCATCGAGTCGTACCAGATCACCGCCGGAGGCGGCGACACACCGTGGGCCGGCAGCGCCGGGAACAACGTGGCGAACTACGCCCTGCGTCTCGGCGGGGAGACCGACGCCAAGGCGATGCGCGGCGTGCTGCGGGACCGGTTCGCAGCGCTCGGGTCCGAGGCCGGAGAGATCACCTTTCCGGCGGGGCAGGGCGGGGCGTCCGCCAACGAGCTGGCGGTCATCGTCCGGGCCGCCGATCCCGAGGTGTTGGCCGCGGCCGCGAAGGAGGCCGAGACGGCCCTGACCGGCATCGGTGGGGTCGAGGACGTCTCGACCACCCTGGCCGAGCGGGTGCCCCGGGTCGACGTGACCGTCGACCGGGTGGCGGCCAGCCGGGCCGGGCTCACCGAGTCCGCCGTCGGTCAGCTGGTGTCGCAGGCTTTCCGGGGTACGCCGCTGGGGCAGGTGACCGTGGACGGCACCGCCCGGGACGTGGTTCTGCGCCTGACGGCGGCACCACCGGCGACCGTGGCGGAGCTGCGGGCCCTGCCGGTGGGCGCGGTCAAGCTGGACGACGTCGCCGATGTCACCGAAACCACCGGTCCGCAGCAGGTACGGCGGATCGACGGTGAGCGCAGCGCCTCGGTGACCGGCACGGTCATCGGCTCCGACCTGGGCGCGATCAGCACCGAGCTGCAGCGTCGCCTCGACGCGATCGACGTGCCGGGGGCAACGTTCTCCCTCGGCGGGGTCAGCGCCGAGCAGCGGGAGACCTTCGCCGATCTGGGTCTGGCCGTGCTGGCAGCGATCGCGATCGTCTTCCTGATCATGATGGCGACGTTCCGCAGCGTGGTGCAGGCGCTGATCCTGCTGGTCTCCATTCCGTTCGCGGCCACCGGCGCGGTCGCCCTGCTGCTGGTCACCGGCACCGCGCTGAGCGTGCCGGCGCTGATCGGCGTGCTCATGCTGGTCGGCATCGTGGTGACCAACGCCATCGTGCTGCTCGACCTGGTCAACCAGTACCGGGCCCAGGGGATGGGTGTGCGGGAGGCGGTGGTGGAGGGCGGACGGCATCGCCTGCGGCCGATCCTGATGACCGCGATAGCCACCATCTTCGCGTTGACGCCGATGGCCTTCGGGCTCACCGGGGAGGGTGGTTTCATCTCGCGTCCGTTGGCGATCGTGGTGATCGGCGGCCTGCTCACCTCCACCCTGCTCACGCTGATCCTGGTGCCGACGCTCTACGCCATGGTGGAGGACACCAAGGTGTCGGTCCGGGCGTGGCGACGTCGTCGGCACGGTGACCCGGCCGGTGAACCGGGTGACGGCGAGGCCGACGGCACCGAGCCGGACACCGACCGGACGCCGGCTGGTGCGCAGGCCGGTGCCGGCACGGCGGACACCGGGCGGCGGGAGAGTCGGCCGGTGCCGGCGGCGCCCTCCGGCGCACTGATCGAGAACACCGACCAGTTCGAGGTGCTCCGGCTGCCGAAGAGCCGCAACTCACCGTTCCCGCCTCCGAACGAGTGACCAGCCGTCCCGGAGGGCCCTCGGGCCCACCGGGACGCTGTCCGTGCCGTGACGCATCCATTGACGACGGCCGGGTATGGTCCGCTCCGTGGCGTCCACCCTCTCGGTCCTCACCCGCAACCGGGATTTCCGCAACCTCTTCCTGGCCGAGCTGGTGGTCTTCGGTGCGGACTGGTTCGTCATGGTGCCGTTGCTGGTGCTGCTGCCGAAGTTGACCGGCAGTGGCGTGTGGGGCGCCCTGGTGCTCGCGGTGGACACCGGCGTCGTGGCACTGCTGCTGCCGTACGCCGGCACCATCGCGGACCGGTTCGACCGACGCAAAATCATGATCGTCTCGAACGTCGCGGCGCTGGTCGGTGTCCTGCTGCTGCTCGGGGTACGCGATGCCGGCACGGCCTGGCTGGCGCTGCTCGGCATCGGCGTGGTCGCGGTGGCCAAGGCGTTCTACTCGCCGGCGGCCCAGGCGGCGCTGCCGAACGTGCTCGATCCGGATGAACTGGCCGCCGGTAACGCGGTGGCCGGTTCGGCGTGGGGCACGATGACCGTCGTCGGCGCCTCGCTCGGTGGGGTGCTCAGCGCGGCAGCCGGACCGTACGCGTGCTTCTGGGTCGGTGCCGTCGGATTGGTGATCGCCGCGAGCCTGGCCACGCTCATCCGCCGTCCATTGCAGGCTCCCCGCGAGCGGGGCGCGAGCCCACCGCAGACCTGGGCGGCGATCCGCGAGGCGCTGGTCTACATCGGGCACCGTCCCCGGGTGCTGGCGTTGGTGACGGTCAAGTCGGCGGTGGGCCTCGGCAACGGCGTGCTCACCGTTTTTCCGCTGCTCGCCGGGGTGTACGGGGTCGGTGCGCTCGGGGCCGGCCTGCTGTTCGCCGTCCGGGGCGCCGGCGCGCTGGTCGGCCCGATCATGATGCGTCGGGTGTTGACCAACCGCGCCTGGCTGCTGCCCGGCTTGGCACTGTCCATGTCGGCGTACGGTCTGGCCTACCTCGGCACCTCGGTGGTGGGCTGGTTCCCGCTGGTGCTGGTGCTGGTGTTCGTGGCCCACTTCGCCGGTGGCAGCAACTGGGTGATGTCGAACTTCGCCCTGCAGGGCCAGGTGCCGGACCGGCTACGGGGTCGGGTCTTCGCCACCGACATGATGCTGGCGACCCTGGCGATCTCCGTCAGTCAGCTGGTGGTGGCCGTGGTCGTGGACGTCGTCGACGAGCGTGTCGTACTGGCCGGCTGCGGCCTGGTCACCCTGGGCTACGCGGTCGGCTGGCGGATCGCGACCCGGCGTCTGTCGCTCGTCGCGTCGCCACCGGCCATCGCGGAGAACCGGTAGCAGGTCCGGCACGGTGAAGTCCTTGGCCACCCCCATTAGCATGGGCGGTGTGTCGATCACATTCGTCGCCGAACCGGTCCGGGTCCGGGTCCCCGCCACCAGTGCGAACCTGGGGCCGGGTTTCGACGCGCTGGGGCTGGCCCTCGCGCTTCACGACGACGTCGCCGCCGAGGTGACGGCCGGGGGCGTGACGGTGACGGTGACCGGCGAGGGCGCCGGCGAACTGCCGATCGACGACGGGCACCTGGTGGTACGCGCCATGCGGGAGGCCTTCGACGCCCTTGGCGGGCAACCGCCCGGGCTGGCAGTGGAGTGCGTCAACCGCATCCCGCAGGCGCGCGGGCTCGGCTCGTCATCGGCGGCGATCGTCGCCGGGGTGCTGCTGGCCCGGGCGCTGGTGACCGAGGGCGAGAGTCGCCTCGACGACGACGCGGCGCTGCGGTTGGCCGCCGAGATCGAGGGGCATCCGGACAATGTCGCGCCCTGCCTGCTCGGTGGCTTTACCCTGGCCTGGACGGAGCCGACCGGCGCTCGGGCGGTGTCGCTGCCGGTGGCCGACGGCGTACGCCCCACGGTGCTGGTGCCGGCCGAGCGCGGGCTGACCGCCTCAGCCCGCGCGGCGCTGCCGGCCACGGTGCCGCACGGCGACGCCGCGTTCAACGCCGGCCGCGCGGCACTGCTGGTGCACGCGTTGACCGCGCAGCCGGCCCTGCTGCTGCCGGCGACCGCCGACCGGTTGCACCAGGATTGGCGGGCGCCATCGATGCCGGGCACCACTGCGATGGTGAACGGGCTGCGTGCGGCCGGTGTGGCGGCTGTGGTCAGCGGGGCCGGCCCCACCGTGCTCGCCCTGTCTGAGCTGCCGGTAGGATTCGACGCGGGAACAGATTGGCGGCTGCTGCGGTTGCCGGTAGTTGTATGCGGCGCACAGGTCGAGCGGGGTAGACTCGGACACGCGGAGCGGGACCCTGTTGCCGCAGGTCGCAAGAGTTGATTACGCTCTAGACTTAGCACAGCCGCGAAGCATGCGATCTCCCTGCGGGTCGGCGCACCCCCGAAGCTTTCGGCGGTAAGCCCGTCATCCCTGCCTAGGCCCACGCCGCACCGCAGTCTTCACTGGTCGCCGCAGACGGCGAAACCCCCGCTCACCGCTCCACCTGGTGGGTTGGGAGACCGACCGGCTGCTGTGTTGCAGACTCCCGCGAAGCGTCATGCGAGGCGGGTGTACCGAGGCCGCCCGGCCACCTGTTGTCGATTCCGGGCAGTCCCGGCCTATCGAGGGAAGGAATCCATTGAGCGACACCACCGACGTGACGTCGGATGTTTCCAACGTCGCTGGCGATGCCACCACCGCTGCCCCCGCCCGCCGTCGGCGCAGCGGCACGGGCCTGTCGGCGATGCTGCTGCCGGAGCTGCAGAGCCTGGCCGCGTCTCTCGGCATCTCGGGGACGGCTCGCATGCGTAAGGGCGAGCTGATCAGCGCGATCACCGAGCGGCAGGGCGGCGCTGCCGGAGCCCCTCGACCACGGGCCGAGGTCGCGGCGGCCGCCGCACCGGTCCGCGAGGAGGTGCACGCGGAGGTACGGGACACGGGTGAGCGGCCGGAGGCCGAGCGCCGTGGCACCGAACAGCCGGCCGCCAGCGTCGAGAGCGAAGGACGTGGCCGTAGCCGGCGTAGCCGGACGGCCGTGGCGGAGCCGCGTGCCGAGGAGGCTGCCGCCGAGGGCGAGCGGTCCGAGGGCCGGTCCGGCCGCGACCGTGCGGAGCGTGCCGATCGGGGTGAGCGCGGCGAGCGCGGTGAGCGTGCCGACCGGGGTGACCGTGCCGACCGGGGTGATCGCGCCGAGCGCGGTGATCGCGCCGACCGGGGTGAGCGTGCCGACCGGGGTGAGCGTGCCAACCGGGGTGAGCGTGCCGATCGGGGTGAGCGTGCCGACCGGGGTGACCGGGGTGACCGTGCCGAGCGCGGCGAGCGTGCCGACCGGGGTGACCGTGCCGACCGCGGCGAGCGTGCCGACCGGGGTGACCGTGCCGACCGCGGCGAGCGTGCCGACCGCGGCGAGCGTGGCGACCGGGGTGACCGTGGCGAGCGTGGCGACCGGGGTGACCGTGGACAGCGCGCCGAGCGGGACAACGACGGTGACGACGACGGCGATAGCGGCGGTCGGCGCAGCCGGCGCAGCCGCTTCCGGGACCGTCGTCGGGGCCGCGGTGACCGCAACGATTCCGGCGGCGACGGTGGCCGTGAGCCGCAGGTCGGCGAGGACGACGTGCTCGTGCCGGTGGCCGGCATCGTGGACGTGCTCGACAACTACGCCTTCGTCCGGACCACCGGCTACCTGGCCGGCCCCAACGACGTCTACGTGTCGATGTCCCAGATCAAGAAGTACGGCCTGCGACGCGGTGACGCGATCACCGGCGCGGTCCGGGCGGCGCGCGACGGTGAGCAGCGGCGCGACAAGTACAACCCGCTGGTCCGGCTGGACACCATCAACGGGATGGAGCCCGACGAGGCCAAGCGCCGGCCGGAGTTCTACAAGCTCACTCCGCTGTACCCGCAGGAGCGGCTGCGGCTGGAGAGCGAGCCGCACATCCTCACCACCCGGGTCATCGACCTGGTCATGCCGATCGGCAAGGGGCAGCGGGCGCTGATCGTCTCGCCGCCGAAGGCCGGTAAGACCATGGTGCTGCAGGCGATCGCCAACGCCATCACGCACAACAACCCGGAGTGCCACCTGATGGTGGTGCTGGTGGACGAGCGGCCCGAAGAGGTCACCGACATGCAGCGGTCGGTCAAGGGCGAGGTCATCGCGGCCACGTTCGACCGCCCGCCGCAGGACCACACCACCGTCGCCGAGCTGGCGATCGAGCGGGCCAAGCGCCTGGTCGAGCTGGGTCACGACGTGGTCGTGCTGCTCGACTCGGTGACCCGGCTCGGCCGGTCGTACAACCTGGCGGCGCCGGCCAGCGGCCGGATCATGTCGGGTGGTATCGACTCCACCGCGTTGTACCCGCCGAAGCGGTTCCTCGGCGCGGCGCGCAACATCGAGAACGGCGGCTCGTTGACCATCCTCGCCACCGCCCTGGTGGAAACCGGTTCGATGGCGGACACGGTCATCTTCGAGGAGTTCAAGGGCACCGGAAACGCGGAGCTGAAGCTGGACCGGAAGATCGCTGACAAGCGGACCTTCCCGGCCATCGACATCCACCCGTCCGGCACGCGTAAGGAGGAGATCCTGCTCGCGCCGGAGGAACTGGCCATCGTGCACAAGCTCCGCAAGGTGCTGCACTCGCTGGACTCGCAGGCGGCGCTGGACCTCCTGCTGGACCGGCTGAAGCAGTCCCGTACCAACATCGAGTTCCTGATGCAGATCGCCAAGTCGACGCCGGGGGAGTAACGTCCGCCGACGACGATCGACGAAGGGGCGGGGCCGGCCGGCCCCGCCCCTTCGCGTACCCGGATCGGCCGGAGCGCGGCGGCGGGACGGCAGAGGAATGCTTCCTGCGGGTGGTGGGAATGCGTACGGCTGGCCCGATGTTGCTACCGGCGACCAACAGGTGCGGCCCGATTCCAGGGCCCACCGAAGCCCGTGGCAGACTGGTCAATCGGCCACCGGTTCCGGTTCACGCCCCCATCGCAGGCAGCGGCAGACCAGGGGCGACCCGGCGACCACAGACGAGAGGACCGAGGCGACATGAAGCCCAACATCCACCCGGAGTACTCGACCACCGAGGTCAGCTGCTCCTGCGGTAACACCTTCACCACCCGCAGCACCGCCAAGGGCGGCTCGATCCACGTCGAGACGTGCAGCGCCTGCCACCCGTTCTACACGGGCAAGCAGCGCGTGCTGGACACCGCTGGTCGGGTCGCGAAGTTCCAGCAGAAGTACGCCAAGGTTCAGGGCAAGAAGGCCAAGTAGCTCCTCGTCTGACGCCCGCGTCCGGTTCATCGCCGGGCGCGGGCGTCGGTCGTCTGTGTCCGGTTCCCCCGCGAGCGACGGCGGGACACCGCGCGGGGTTTCCGACAGTCTGCAAGGAGCGATCCCCAGCATGAGCAGTGAACGCCTCACCGCCCTCCTCGACGAGTACGCCGAGTTGGAGAAGCGGCTGGCCGACCCCGCGATCCACGCCGACCAGGGCACCGCCCGTCGGGTCGGCCGTCGTTACGCCGAGCTGGTGCCACTGCACAAGGCCGCCGCCGAGCTGGAGCAGGCTCGGGCAGATCTTGCCGCCGCACGGGAACTGGCCGCCGAGGACGCCTCCTTCGCGGCTGAGGCCGAGACGATCGCGGCGACGCTGCCGGTGCTGGAGGATCGCCTCGCCGAACTGCTCATTCCGCGCGACCCACACGACGCCAAGGACGTCATCGTGGAGATCAAGGCGGGCGAGGGCGGCGAGGAGTCCGCGCTGTTCGCCGGTGACCTGCTGCGCATGTACACCCGGTACGCGGAGCGGCGCGGCTGGGTCACCGAGGTGATCGACGCGCAGGACTCCGACCTCGGCGGGGTGAAGGACGTCTCGCTGGCGATCAAGACAAAGGGTGCGCCCGAGGGCGGCAACGGCGTCTGGTCCCGGTTGAAGTGGGAGGGCGGTGTGCACCGGGTGCAGCGGGTTCCGGTCACCGAGTCGCAGGGGCGCATCCACACCAGCGCGGCCGGTGTGCTGGTGCTGCCGGAGGCCGAGGAGGTCGACGTCACGATCGACCCGAACGAGTTGCGCATCGACGTGTTCCGCTCGTCCGGTCCCGGCGGGCAGTCGGTGAACACCACCGACTCGGCGGTGCGGATCACCCACCTGCCCACCGGCATCGTGGTCTCCTGCCAGAACGAGAAGTCCCAGTTGCAGAACCGGGAGCAGGCGATGCGGATCCTGCGCGCCCGGCTGCTGGCCGCCGCGCAGGAGCAGGCCGACGCCGCCGCGTCGGACGCCCGCAAGGCCCAGGTGCGCACGGTGGACCGCTCGGAGCGGATCCGGACGTACAACTTCCCGCAGAATCGGATCACCGACCACCGGATCGGCTTCACCGCGTACAACCTCGACCTGGTGCTCGCGGGGGAGCTGGACGGCGTGCTCGACGCGCTCAGCGAGGCGGACCGGGCCGCGCGCCTGGCGGGCGACCCGGAGCTGACCCGCCGCTGAGCCTCAGGCGCTACGTGGCCGGGCCTTGGCCCGCAGCATCTCCCGGTCGGCGGCCTCGAAGGCCGCGCCGAGCGCGTCCCGCTGCCCGGGGCCGCCCGCGCCCACCTCGGCGAAGCCGATGCTGACGCCGACCGGGGTGCCCGGTACCAGTGACTCCCAGTCCTCGGTGCGCACGGCGGCGTCGATCCGCCGAGCCACCTCAACCGCCTCGGCCATCCCCGCTTCCGGCAGCACCACCACGAACTCGTCGCCGCCGTAGCGGGCGACGAAGTCGCCCCGACGCATCACCCGGTTGATGACTCCGGCGACGCGTTGCAGGACCAGATCCCCCGAGTGGTGCCCGTGCCGCGTGTTGACCGCCTTGAACCCGTCCAGGTCGCAGACGCCGATCACGACCCGTTCGCCCCGGGCCACCACGGCCGCGATGTAGCGTTCCAGCCGGCGTCGGTTGGGCAGCCCGGTCAGCGGGTCGGTCAGCGCCTCCCCCTCGAACCGCGCCGCCTCCCGGCGCATCTCCTCATGGTCGATCCGGGCGGCGATGCCGTCGATGTAGACGTCGCGGAGCCGGTCGTGGCGCTGCGCGGCGAGTCGGAAGGCCCGCCGGTCGGCCCGGTGCGCGGCGGCGTGGTCGCCGGCCCGTCCCAGTGCCATGCTGCGCAGCCGGGCCGGCTCGGCCGCGCCGAGCGTCTCGGCGGACACCTGGACCGTGTCCAGCCGGGTGACCGCCTCGATCGGACGCCCGCCGGCGATGGCGAGGCAGACCTGGCCGAGCTGGCGCATGTCGCGGGCCCGGGCACTGTCCGCGCCGTAGCCGAGCAGCCGGGCCGGGTCCCGGCCCGGGGCAAGGTCGACCTCGTCGCCGAGGGCGCACCGGCGGACGGCGGCGTAGCCGTAGGCGGCCAGGCTGCTGGGGCGCAGCCGGTCGGCACGTCCGGCGGTCACGAACCGGCCCAGGTCGCCGCCGACATCCCGCAGTACCCGCAGACAGCCGTCACTGTCACCGGTGTGGTCGAGGGCTACCGCGTTGCGCAGTCGGATGCCCGGCGCGGCGAACGTCTCCTCCGGGATGCCGGCGGCGGTGCCGAGTTGGCGGGCGCGTTCGATCGCGCCCAGGGCGTAACCGTGGAAGCTGAGGTACGAGTAGGCCATCGCCAGGTCGTGCCAACCCCAGGCGGTGTCCCGGTCCGGATCCTCCACCGCCCCGAGCGCCCGCGCGGCCTTGACCAGGTGCGTCACGCAGCGGTCCAGGGCACCCTGATGGTGGGCGGCCAACGCGGCCAGGGCGTTGAGGTGCCCGTGCAGATAGGGCTCGGCGAGGTCGCGTACGGCCGCGGACGCCTCCTCGATGGCGCGGGTGTACTCGGCGGTGCGCCCGAGATTGATCAGAGCCGAGAGCCGCTGCACGAGCGCGTCGGCTTGGGCGTTCGGGTCGCGGGTGGCACGCAGCACCCCCTCCAGGAGTCCGTACGCCTCGGTGGAACGGCTCACCTCCTGCAACGCCCGCGCCTTCGTCAGGGCGTCAACCTGGTCCTCGACCCGGTCGAGCCAGCCCACCCGCGACCTCCTGTCGGTTTGCCGCTGCACCCGCTTATGCACGTGCACGGCGACGCTTCATGATTGTTGCGTGACCACCGCACCGCAACACCCGTCCGAAGGGACGGGACGTCACCGTCCGACGCCCATGATCGCCGAAGCGGCCCGTGCTCTCGCCGCCAGCGGCGTGACCTCGGCCCGCGCGGAGGCAGAGCTGCTGGCCGCGTACGTGCTCGAGGTCCCTCGTGGGCGGTTGGCCCTGGCGAACGGATTCACCGACGAGCAACTTGACGGGTACCGCGCGCTGGTGGCCCGCCGGTCGCGACGGGAACCGTTGCAGTATCTCACCGGCGCCGCCGGCTTCCGGCACCTGGAGTTGGCCGTCGGGCCGGGCGTCTTCGTGCCGCGCCCGGAGACCGAACTGCTCGCCGGCTGGGGCGTCGACCAGGCCGGAACGGCCGCGCGGGCCGGCGGACGGCCGGAGCCGCTGGTGGTGGATTTGTGCAGTGGGTCCGGCGCGATCGCCCTCTCGGTGGCGTCCGAGGTGCCGCAGGCCCGGGTGGTGGCGGTGGAACGCGCCCCGGAGGCGCTGTCCTGGCTGCGGCGCAACGCGGGGGCCCGGGCAGCCGCCGGTGACCGGCCGATCGAGGTGGTGTCGGCGGACGCCACCGATCCGGCCCTGCTGGACGAGTTGGCGGGCCGGGTGGACGTGCTGCTGTGCAACCCGCCGTACGTCCCGCTGGCCGTGGCCGTGCCCCCGGAGGTCGCCGACCACGACCCGGCGGAGGCCGTGTTCGGTGGGGCGGACGGGCTGGACGTCATCCGCCGGGTGATCGACCGCGCGGGCTTCCTGCTGCGTCCCGGCGGTGTCCTCGGCATCGAGCACGACGACAGCCACGGCGTGGTGGTGCCGAGTCTGCTCGCCGCCGACGGTCGGTACGCCATGATCGTCGACCACCGCGACCTCGCCGATCGGCCGCGCTTCGTCACGGCGTCCCGTCTCGCGGACCGCCCGCCGACCGGTGCGGCCGCGACGTGGCAGACTGGCTCCTCGTGATGCTCTACGACTGCCGATCGCTCGCCGACCGGGACCGCGGCATCGCCGCGGCCATCGAGGCGGTCCGCAACGGCGAGCTGGTCGTGCTGCCGACCGACACGGTCTACGGGATCGGCGCGGACGCGTTCACTCCGTACGCGGTCAAGGCGCTGCTGGACGCCAAGGGCGTCCCGCACGCCCCGCCACCGGTGCTGATCGGCTCCCGGCACACCCTCGACGGCCTGGCCTACACCCTGCCGACGGCGGCGCGAGACCTGGTCGAGGCGTTCTGGCCGGGTGCGCTGACCATCCTGATCAGGCACTCGGCGAGCCTGCGGTGGGATCTCGGCGACGACAGCGGCACGGTGGCGGTGCGCATGCCGCTGCACCCGGTGGCGCTGGAGGTGCTGCGGGAGACGGGGCCGATGGCTGTCGCTTCGGCCAACACGATCGGCCAACCGGCCGCGCTCACTGCTGACCAGGCACGCGACCAGCTCGCCTACTCCGTCCGGGCCTACCTGGAGGCGGGGCCGGCAGTGGATCCTTGGCCCAGCACGATCGTGGATCTGACCGGCGACGAGCCGCTGCTCGTCCGGGCGGGCGCGATCGACCTGGCTCGGCTGCGTGAGGTGGTACCGGAACTGCGTGAGAGTCAGGTGGCGTAGGTGCCCCCCTTCACCGTCCTGCACGTCTGCATGGGCAACATCTGCCGTTCGCCGATGGCCGAGCGGCTGCTCACCCTCGCCGTGGCCGACCGGCTGGCCCGGCGCGAGGTCGATCCGGAGCGGGTCGAGGAGCTGCTGCACAGCCACAGCGCGGGCACCGGTGGTTGGCACGCCGGTGAGGAGATGAACCCGCCGGCCGCCCGGCAGGTCACCAACCGGGGCGGCAACGTCGCCGGGTTCACCGCCCGCAAGCTGCGCTCCGAACACATCGACGCCGCCGACCTGGTCCTGACCGCCACCGCCGACCAGCAGGAGTACGTGACCGCGTTGCGGCCCGACGCCGCCGCCCGCACGTTCGTGCTCGGCGAGTTCGGCCGGCTGCTGGCCGCCCTCGGTCCGGCCGCGTTGCCGGCGGCAGAGGCCACCGCCGACGCGGTTCACACCCGTGGCGTGGCGCTGGTCGAGGCGGCACACGGCGCCCGACAAGGCACCGCCGCGTTGCCCACCGACGACCTCGACGACCCCTGGGGGCGCGGTGACCAGTGCTTCACCCGGGTGGCCGACGAGATCGAGGAGACGGTGCGGCCGCTCGCCGCGCTACTGCTCCCCTGATCGGCGAATTCCATCCGGGTTTGGGGGAAAGGCACGGCAGAAAGGGCGATTAGCGCCATCCTGAGGGAGTCCTGACGGCTCCTGCGGGGAGAGCTGATGACCCGGGCGTTCCTGCCGAAGATGTTCACCGTACTGCTGGCCGGCACGCTGGCCGGCCTGGCGCTGGCGGTGGCGGCGTTGCCGGCCGCGCTGGTGTTCGGCATCGGATTCTCGGCTCTCTCCGCGCCCTACGCGGAGCTGCCGAACACGCTGCGGACGCCGCCGACGGCGCAACGATCCAACCTCTACGCCAACGACGGCACCACCCTGATCACCTCCTTCTACCAGGAGGACCGGGTCGATGTGCCGCTGGACGAGGTGGCGCCGGTGATGCGGCAGGCCATCATCGCCGCCGAGGACGCCCGCTTCCACCAGCACAGCGGGGTGGACCTGCGGGGCATCGTGCGGGCCTTCACCGCCAACCGGCGCGACGGCACCACCCGGCAGGGCGCCTCCACGCTGACCATGCAGTACGTGCGCAACGTGCTGAGCACGGATCCCCGGCTCAGCGAGGCGCAGCGGGCCGCGGCCACCGAGGTGAGCACCGCCCGCAAGGTCCAGGAGATCCGGTACGCCCTGGCGTTGGAGCGGGAGCTGACCAAGGACGAGATTCTCACCCGCTACCTCAACATCGCGTACTTCGGTGCCGGCGCGTACGGCATCGCCGCCGCCAGCAAACGGTACTTCTCCACCTCACCGGCGAAGCTCACGCTGGCCCAGGCGGCGCTGCTGGCCGGGCTGGTCCGCTCTCCGCACACTGACGACCCGATCAACGGGGACGCCGACAGCGCGACCGCCCGGCGCGGTTACGTGCTGGACCGGATGGTCGAGTCGGGCGTGGCCGCGCCGGAGGAGGCGGCCCGGATCGCCGCCCAGCCGTTGGCCCTGCGGCCCAGCGAGACTCCGAACGACTGCACCGCGGTGCCCGAGGGACACAACGACTGGGGGTTCTTCTGCGACTGGTTCACCCGCTGGTGGAGCAGTCAGAAGGCGTTCGGCGCCAGCGTCGACGAGCGGCAGCGCACCCTGCGCCGGGGTGGGTTCAGCATCGTTTCCTCACTCGACCCCGGCGTGCAGCGGGCCACCACCGAACAGGTGCGGCGGGTCTACCCGGCCGAGCACCCGCACGCCATGCCGACCGCGGTGGTCCAACCCGGCACCGGACGGGTGCTCGCCATGTCGGTCAACCGGGTCTTCAGCGTGACCGCGAACCCGGGTGGACAGCAGAACCACCCCAACACCGTCAACCAACTCGTCGCCGGCGGCGGCACCATCGTCGGCTACCAGGCCGGCTCCACGTTCAAGCTTTTCACCATGCTGGCCGCGCTGGAGGCCGGGCTGCCCCTGAACACCGTCTTCGACGCGCCCCGGCGGATCGTGACCGACTTCCAGGTCAGCGGCAGCGAGGCGAACTGCGGCGGGTACTGGTGCCCGGAGAACGCCAGCGCCTCGGTGAGCGGCCGGCACGACATGTGGACCGCCTTCGGTGACTCGGTCAACACCTACTTCGCCTGGCTCACCCAGCGGGTCGGCGCGGACCGGGTGGTGGAGATGGCCGAACGGCTCGGCATCGTGTTCCGGGCCGACGACGACGCCCGGCTGGCCCGGTACGGGGCACGTGAATGGGGGCCGTTCACCCTGGGCGTGTCCGCGACCACCCCGCTCGACCTGGCTGGCGCGTACGCGACGCTGGGCGCGGAGGGCACCTGGTGCGCGCCGACGCCGGTTACCTCGATCACCGACGCCGACGGTCGTCCGGTGGCCGCCGGGCAGCCGGACTGCCGGCAGGTGCTCGACGTCGACGTGGCCCGGGCGGCGGCGGACGCGGCCCGCTGCCCGGTCGGCGACCAGTCCATGTACCAGGGCTGTGCCGGTGGCACGGCGACCCGGCTGCGCGGTCAGCTCAACCGGCCGGTGGTGGGCAAGACGGGCAGTTCCGAGCGGTACGCCACGGAGACCGTCGTGGCGCTCACCCCGCAGCTGGCGGTGGCGGCGATGGCAGCCAACCCCGACGAGCCGCGCGACGCTGTCGGGCGCGCGGTGCAGACCGCCATGGTGGAGGCGGTCGGCGAGATCCTCTCCTACGCCCTGCGCGACGAGCCGGTCCGCGACTTCGTGCCGCCGAGTGAAATGACCGCCTGGCGGGTCACCGGGCAACGCACCGGCAACTGACCGCCTCAGCCGGCGGCCGGTCCACGGGCCGGGGCGGCTGCCGCCAACCGTTCGGCGCCCTCGGCGATGTTGCGGGCCATCCCGCCGAAGACCACGGCGTGGAACGGGGTCACCGCGGCCCAGTAAGCGTGCCCGGCCAGTCCTCGGGGCAGGAAGACCGCCCGCTGCCGGTAGCTGACCTGACCAGTGTCGTCCCGTTGGACCCGCATCTCCAGCCAGGCCCGGCCGGGCAGCCGCATCTCGGCGCGCAGCCGCAGCAGTTCGCCGGGGATGATCTCCTCCACCCGCCAGAAGTCAAGTGCCTCGCCGATTTGCAGCCGGTGCGGGTTACGGCGGCCCCGGCGCAGCCCCACCCCGCCGACCAGCCGGTCCAACCAGCCGCGTACGGACCAGGCGAGCGGGAACGAGTACCAGCCGTTCTCTCCGCCGACCCCCTCGATCACCTGCCACAACGCCTCCGGCGGTGCCGCCACCGTCTGCTCCCGCAGGTCGGTGTAGGCGGTGCCGCCGCTCCAGTGCGGGTCGCTGGGCAGCGGCTCGGCGGGCGCGTCCGCTCCGACCGCGTTCGACCAGCGGGTCTCCACCTGGGCGTCGCGTACCTTGGTCAGCGCCAGCTCGACGGCCCGGTCGAAACCGGTGAGCCCGTCCGCCGGGTCCGGCAGGTATTCCGCGATGTCGTGCTCGTGCGCGACCGCCTCGTGCACCAGGCTCTCCACCAGGGGCCGGGCGAGCGCGTTCGGCACCGGGGTGATCAACCCGACCCAGTGCGACGAGACGGTGGGCGTCAGCAGGCGTACCGGTAGCAGGATCCGGCGGGAGAGCCCGGCCACCCGGGCGTAACGCTGCATCATCTCGGCGAAGGTCAGCACGTCCGGACCGGCGATGTCGAAGGCCCGGTGGACCTCCGGCGGCAGCGCCGCGCTGCCGACCAGGTAGTACAGCACGTCGCGGACCGCGATCGGCTGGATCCGGTTGCTCACCCAGCGTGGGGTGACCATCACCGGCAGCCGCTCGGTCAGGTAGCGCAACATCTCGAAGGAGGCCGAGCCGGAGCCGAGGATCACCGCCGCCCGCAGCACCACCGTGGGCACCCCGCTGTCCAGCAGGATCCGGGCCACCTCGGCGCGGGAACGCAGGTGCGCCGAGGCGACGTCGTCGGGTGCCGGCTCCGGTCCGCCCAGGTAGACGATCCGGCGTACGCCCGCGGCGCGGGCCGCCTCGGCGAAGGTCGTCGCGGCCTGCCGGTCGGCGGCCTCGAAGCCGGCCTGACCGAGCGAGTGCACCAGGTAGTACGCCACGTCGACGCCGTCGAAGACCCCGGCGAGGCTTTCCGGCCGGCTCAGGTCACCCTCGACCACCTCGACCTGCGCGGCCCACGGCACGTCGCGCAGCCGGTTGGCCCGCCGTGCCAGGCAGCGCACCGTGTGCCCCTCGTCCAGCAGGCGCGGCGCCAGGCGCCCGCCGATGTATCCGGTCGCTCCGGTCACCAGGCATCTCACGCCTCCAGTCTGCGGTCTCCTAGACTCTGGCGCTGTGGAGACCGCCGAGGGCACCTTCTGGGGGCCGGACTTCGAGCAGCTCAGCACGGCCGACCCGGAGATCGCGGAGGTGGTGCTGGGCGAGCTGGGCCGGCTGCGTGGCGGGTTGCAGCTGATCGCCAGTGAGAACCTCACCTCGCCCGCGGTGCTGGCCGCGCTGGGCTCGACGCTCACCAACAAGTACGCCGAGGGCTATCCGGGCCGGCGCTACTACGGCGGCTGCGCGCAGGTGGACCGGGCCGAGGAACTCGGCATCGCCCGGGCGAAGGACCTCTTCGGCGCCGAGCACGCCAACCTCCAGCCGCACTCCGGCGCGAGCGCCAACCTGGCCGCGTACGCCGCCCTGATGCAGCCGGGTGACACCGTGCTGGCGATGGAGCTGCCGCACGGCGGGCACCTGACGCACGGCAGCCGGGTGAACTTCTCCGGCCGGTGGTTCAAGCCCGTCGGCTACACCGTCCAACGGGACACCGAGCTGATCGACTACGACGAGGTCAGGGATCTCGCCCGTACCCACCAACCAAAGATGATCATATGCGGGGCGACCGCCTACCCACGGCTGATCGACTTCGCCCGGTTCCGCGAGATCGCCGACGAGGTCGGCGCGTACCTGATGGTGGACGCCGCGCACTTCATCGGGCTGGTTGCCGGGCAGGCGATCCCGTCGCCGGTGCCGTACGCCGACGTGGTCTGCGCGACCACCCACAAGGTGCTGCGCGGCCCGCGCGGCGGCATGATCCTCTGCCGGGAGCCGCTGGCCGAGCGGATCGACAAGGCGGTCTTCCCGTTCACCCAGGGCGGCCCGTTGATGCACGCCGTGGCGGCCAAGGCCGTCGCGCTGCACGAGGCGGCGCAACCGGCGTACCGCAGCTACGCCGCGCAGGTGGTGGCCAACGCGCGGGCGCTCGCCGCCGGCCTGGCCGCCGAGGGGATGCGGCCGGTCTCCGGCGGCACCGACACCCATCTGGCCCTGATCGACCTGCGGGAGACCGGGGTCACCGGCGCCGAGGCCGAGCGGCGGTGTGACGCGGCCACGATCACGCTCAACAAGAACGCGATCCCGTACGACCCGCAGCAGCCGATGGTCGCCTCGGGGATCCGGGTGGGTACGCCCAGCGTCACCACCCAGGGCATGCGGGAGGCGCAGATGCGCCAGGTCGCCGGGTTGATCGCCCGAGCGGTGCGGACCGACCCGTCCGCCCCGGGTGGCGCCGACGAGCTGACCCGGATCGCCGCCGAGGTGACCGAACTGGCCGCCGAGTTCCCGGCGTACCCCCGATGAGCGCGCACCCTACGGGCGGATCCGGCGTGCCCCCGGCGACCGCGCCCCGGGCCGGGGAGCCCGGCGCCATCCGGGCCCGGTTGCCGTACCTGCGCCTGCCGCTGCTGGCCTGTGCCGCGCTGGCCGTGGTCGCGGTGCCGGCCGCCGCGGTGCTTCGCGGCCCGACGGGGGCGGCGGGGGTGGCCGCCGGCATCGCCCTGGTGGTCGTCAGCTATCTGATCTCGGGTCTCTCGGTGGCCTGGGCGGACGCGGTCCATCCGCGACTGATCATGTCGGTGGGGTTGGTCACCTACGCCACGAAGATCGTCATCCTGGGGGTGGCGATGGCGGCCGTGGCGGCCACCGGATGGCCGGGGCTGACGGACATGGGCGCGGCGATCATTGCGGCCGTGGTGGTGTGGACCGGCGCCCACCTGACCTGGGCGTTGCGCTCCCCGCTGCCCAGCGTGGACCGTCCGTCGGATCACTGACCGTACGGCTGGCGTTTCCCCGGCGTTTGTCGGCCTGTCCTGCCGGCCGGACAGGAGTAGGCTGACTTCGGCTTGACGCGCCGCATCCGCCGCCCGCACGCTGCTCGCAGTGTGGGGGGTGCCGCACACTCGCGAAACACCCGGCTGATAGTGTTCGCCTCGTCATGGCCGACAACCCTCACCGCAGAAGCCCCGACGAACACTCGTCGGAAGGTGTCGCCGGAGCCGTCCTCGGCTACCTGCTCGCCGGCATCGTGGTGTGGGGATTCCTCGGCTGGTTGGCGGGGGAGTTCCTGGGCCTGCCGACCGGCGTCGGAATCGCCGTGGGCATGATGCTCGGCGCAGCCGGAGCGATCTACCTGATCATGAAGAGGCTCAGTGCCTGAGTGCCGGCACACGCGGGTCTGTCGAGTGCGGAGGATGACACGGTGAGCGGACAGTTTATCGCCGCAGAGGGCCTGCCCTGGCCCCCCAAGGTCGATGACTTCTACCTGCCGGATGTCGCCGGCCCGTTTGTCACGAAGTTCACGCTGATGATCTGGCTGGCCGTCGGGCTGCTGATCATCTTCTTCATGGCCACCTACCGGAACCCGAAGCTGGTGCCGAGCAAGGGCCAGTGGATGGCCGAGTCGATCTACGGTCTGGTCCGGGACAACATCGCCCGCGAGCAGATGGGCAAGGACGGCATCCGGTTCGCGCCCTACTTCACCGTGCTGTTCTGCTTCATCGCGGTGACGAACCTCTTCGGTGTCACCCCCGGGTTGCAGATCTCCCCGAACTCGCACATCGCCTTCCCGATCGTGCTGGCCGCGATCACCTACGTGATGTACCTCTACATCGGTGTCCGCAAGCAGGGTCTGGGCCGCTACCTCAAGCAGAGCCTGATCATCCCGGGCGTGCCGTGGCCGATGCACGTCCTGCTGATCCCGATCGAGTTCCTGCAGAACTTCATCAACCGACCGGTCACCCTGGCGGTACGACTCTTCGCCAACATGTTCGCCGGCCACCTGATCCTGCTGGTCTTCACCGTCGGCGGCTTCGTGATGCTCGCCTCGGACAACGTCTTCGTCCAGGTGACGTCGGTCTTCTCGTTCCTGATGGCGATCCTGATGGCCTTCTTCGAGGTGCTCGTCGCGCTGTTGCAGGCCTACGTCTTCGTCACCCTGACCGCCAACTACATCGGCACGTCGCTCGCCGACGGGCACTGATCCACCGACCTCGGCGGGCCGCCCGGCCCGACCAAGCTTCCGGTACGACCGCGTACGCGTGAGAACTCACGCGTCTACTAGGAGGAATACCCGCAATGGACGTTATTGCCGCCATCGAGGGCAGCGTCAACACCATCGGTTACGGTCTCGCCGCCATCGGCCCCGGCATCGGTGTCGCCCTGGTCTTCGCGGCCTACATCCAGGCCAGCGCCCGCCAGCCGGAGTCCGCCGGCTACAACCGCACCTGGCTGGTCCTGGGCTTCGCGCTGGTCGAGGCGCTCGCCCTGTTCGGCCTGGTGCTCGCGTTCGCAGTCTGACGTAGCCCGACGCGACCCGGAGGTCTGACATGTATGTCGCCGCTGAAGGTGTAGAGCACCACCCGCTCGTGCCGATCTGGCAGGAGCTCGTCGTCGGGACGATCGCCTTCATCCTGCTCTGCTTCGTGTTGCTCAAGTTCGTGATGCCGCGCATGGAGGCGATGTACCAGGCGCGGGTCGACGCGATCGAGGGCGGCCTCAAGCGTGCCGAGGCCGCTCAGGCCGAGGCCAACCAGCTGCTGGAGCAGTACCGGGCCCAGCTTGCCGAGGTGCGTACCGAGGCGGCCCGGATCCGGGACGACGCCCGCGCCGACGCCGAGTCGATCCGTACGGAGATCCTGGCCAAGGCCCGGGAGGAATCGGACCGGATCATCGCCGCCGGCCGGGAGTCGCTGGCCGTGGAGCGCCAGACCATCGTGCGCGAGCTGCGCGCGGAGGTCGGCGGCCTCGCGGTCGACCTGGCCAGCCGGATCGTGGGCGAGTCGCTCGCCGACGAGGCCCGCCGCAAGGGCACCGTCGAGCGGTTCCTCACCGACCTCGAGAGCGCGGGGGCCCGCTGATGCAGGCCGCCAGCCGGGAGTCCTACGCCGCCGCGCTCGCGCGGCTGGAGGCGTACGTCGCCGGTGCCGAGCCGACGACCGTGGCCGACACCGGTGCGGAACTGCTCGCCGTCGCGGACCTGCTGCGGCGGGAGGTCCGGCTGCGCCGGGCGCTCTCCGACCCGGCCCGCGCCGGTGCGGACCGCACCGGCCTGGTGAACTCGGTGCTCTCCGGCAAGGTCGGCGCGGACCCGCTCGACCTGCTCGGGACCCTGGTCGCCGGCCGCTGGTCCGCGCCGTCGGAACTGCTCGACGGCGCGGAGAGCCTCGGTGTGCAGGCGCTGCTCGCCAGCGCGGACCGCGCCGGCGAGCTGGGCGAGGTGGAGGACGAGCTGTTCCGCTTCGGCCAGATGGTCGCGGCGGATCCGCAGTTGTCCAACGCCCTGTCCGACCCGATGGCGCCGGTGGCGCAGCGGGCCGAGCTGGTCGGAATGCTCCTGACGGGTAAGGCCCGGCCGGTGACGGTGCGGTTGGCGGAGGCGGCGCTGGCCGGCTTCGGTGGCCGGTCGTTCACCGCCGCGTTGTCCCGGCTGGTGGAGTTGGCGGCGGAGCGGCGAGACCGGCAGGTCGCGTACGTGACGGTGGCTGCTCCGCTGACCGAGGAGGAGGAGCGGCGCCTGGGCGATCGGCTTTCCGCCATCTACGATCGACCGGTCGCTGTCAAGCTTACGGTTGACCCGACGATCCTCGGTGGAGTGAGCGTACGGGTGGGTTCGGACCTCTACGACGGGACGATCCTGCGCCGCCTCAACGAGACCCGCAACGCGCTCGCGAAGCGCTGACCAGCGCCCGCGAAGCGCCCGGAAAGACAGTCGACCCGAGGACCGGTCGGTACTAGGTATCCCGGGCCCCTGATACTTAAGGAAGCAGAGGATGGCCGAGCTGACCATCTCGACGGAGGAGATTCGCGGCGCCCTGGAGCGCTACGTCTCCTCCTATTCGCCCGACGTCTCCCGTGAGGAGGTCGGCACCGTCGCCGACACCGGCGACGGCATCGCCCACGTCGAGGGCCTGCCCTCGACCATGACCAACGAACTGCTGGAGTTCGAGGACGGCACGCTCGGCGTGGCGCTGAACCTCGACGTCCGGGAGATCGGTGTCGTCGTCCTCGGCGACTACTCCGGGCTCGAAGAGGGGCAGCGCGTCAAGCGCACCGGCCGGGTGCTCTCGGTGCCGGTGGGCGACGGCTTCCTCGGCCGCGTGG
The DNA here is from genome assembly GCF_057196645.1 of Micromonospora sp. ATLC16. Classification (NCBI taxonomy): domain Bacteria; kingdom Bacillati; phylum Actinomycetota; class Actinomycetes; order Micromonosporales; family Micromonosporaceae; genus Micromonospora; species Micromonospora sp. ATLC16. The sequence goes on along the minus strand of NZ_JBXUOW010000006.1, from coordinate 69,215 downwards.
TCAACGCGCTCGGCCAGCCGATCGACGGCCTCGGCGAGATCGCCGACGAGGGCTACCGCGAGCTGGAGCTGCAGGCCCCCAACGTGATGGCCCGGCAGTCGGTCTCCGAGCCGCTGCAGACCGGCATCAAGGCCATCGACGCGATGACGCCGATCGGGCGGGGTCAGCGGCAGCTGATCATCGGTGACCGGAAGACCGGCAAGACCACGGTTGCCCTGGACGCCATCCTCAACCAGCGGGAGAACTGGGCCTCCGGCGACCCGAAGAAGCAGGTCCGCTGCATCTACGTCGCCATCGGCCAGAAGGCCTCCACCATCGCCTCGATCAAGGGGCAGCTGGAGGAGGCGGGCGCGATGGAGTACACCACCATCGTCGCCTCGCCGGCCTCGGACCCGGCCGGCTTCAAGTACCTCGCCCCGTACACCGGCTCGTCCATCGGCCAGCACTGGATGTACGGCGGCAAGCACGTGCTCGTGGTCTTCGACGACCTGAGCAAGCAGGCCGAGGCGTACCGGGCCGTGTCGCTGCTGCTGCGCCGTCCGCCGGGCCGCGAGGCGTACCCGGGTGACGTCTTCTACCTGCACTCCCGGCTGCTGGAGCGCTGCGCGAAGCTCTCCGACGAGATGGGCGGCGGCTCGATGACCGGTCTGCCGATCATCGAGACGAAGGCCAACGACATCTCGGCCTTCATCCCGACCAACGTCATCTCCATCACCGACGGTCAGATCTTCCTGGAGACCGACCTGTTCAACCAGGGCGTCCGGCCGGCGATCAACGTCGGTACCTCGGTCTCCCGGGTCGGTGGCGCCGCGCAGGTGAAGCCGATGCGCAAGGTCGCCGGTTCGTTGCGGCTGAACCTGGCTCAGTACCGTGAGCTGGAGGCGTTCGCCGCCTTCGCCTCCGACCTGGACAAGGCCTCCCGCGCCCAGCTCGACCGCGGTGCCCGCCTGGTGGAGCTGCTCAAGCAGCCGAACTACTCGCCGTACCCGGTACAGGAGCAGGTGGTGGCCGTTTGGGCCGGCACCGAGGGCAAGCTGGACGACGTCCCGGTCGGGGACGTGCGGCGCTTCGAGACCCAGTTCCTGGAGCACCTGCGGCGCAAGCACAACGCCACGCTCCAGGCGATCGCCGACAACAAGTGGGACGACGAGATCATCGCCACCCTCGACTCGGCCGTCGCGGAGTTCAAGCAGGGCTTCCTCGGCCGCGAGGACGAGCGCACGATCAACGAGGCGCCGGTGGCGCCGCTGGAGGGCGAGGCCGAGCACGAGACGGTCACCCGCTACAGCGGCGAGGCTCCGGCCGAGAAGCAGTAGGGCCGGGCCATGGCGGCGCAGGTACGTGTTCTTCGTCAACGGATCCGCTCGGCGAAGGGGATGAAGAAGATCACCAAGGCGATGGAGCTCGTGGCGACGAGCCGGATCGCCAAGTCCCAAGCCCGGGTGGAGGCGTCCCTGCCGTACGCCCAGGCCGTCACCGGCGTGCTCACCGCGCTGGCGTCCAACGCCTCGGTCGACCACCCGCTGCTCACCCCGCGCGAGCGGGTGCGGCGGGCGGGCGTGCTGCTGGTGACCTCCGACCGTGGCCTGGCCGGTGGCTACAGCTCCAACGCCATCCGGACGGCGGAGTCGTTGATCGCCCGGCTCAAGGCCGACGGCAAGGAGCCGGTGCTCTACGTCATCGGACGCAAGGGCGTGTCGTTCTACCGGTTCCGCAACCGGCCGATCGAGGCCAGTTGGACGGGCTTCTCGGAGCAGCCGACCTTCGCCGACGCCCGCGAGGTCGGTGAGACCCTGATCAAGGCGTTCACCGCCGGTGCGGACGACAGCGACGGCGATCCGGGGCCGGACGGGGTACGCGGAGTGGACGAGTTGCACATCGTCTACACCGAGTTCAAGTCCCTGATGACCCAGAACCCGATCACCCGCATCGTCGGGCCGTTGCAGATCGAGGAACGGCCCCGGTCGGAGGGTGCGCTGCCGGCGTACGAGTTCGAGCCGGACGCGGAGGCGCTGCTCGACGCGCTGCTGCCGAAGTACATCAACACGCGGATCTACGCGGCGTTGCTGGAGTCGGCGGCCAGCGAGTCGGCGGCCCGGCGGCGGGCGATGAAGAGCGCCACCGACAACGCCGAAGAGATGATCGACAAGTACACGCGTGAGATGAACTCGGCCCGCCAGGCCGGGATCACCCAGGAGATCAGTGAGATCGTCGGCGGCGCGAACGCGCTGGCCGCGTCGGGAAGTGAAGTGTGATGACTGTTTCCACCGCTGCTGGAGGACCAGCCGAGACCAAGGCGGCCACGGGTCGTGTGGTCCGGGTCATCGGCCCGGTCGTCGACGCCGAGTTCCCGCGTGACGCCATGCCGGCCCTGTTCAACGCGCTGCACGTGGACGTGACCCTGTCCGGCGGCGAGAAGACGCTGACCCTGGAGGTCGCCCAGCACCTGGGTGACAACCTGGTCCGCGCCATCTCGATGCAGCCGACCGACGGCCTGGTGCGCGGTGCCGACGTGCGGGACACCGGCTTCCCGATCCGGGTGCCGGTCGGCGACGCGGTCAAGGGCCACGTCTTCAACGCCATCGGCGAGTGCCTCAACCTCACCGAGGGCGAGACCATCCAGGCCGACGACCACTGGGGCATCCACCGCAAGGCCCCGGCCTTCGCGGACCTGGAGCCGAAGACCGAGATGCTGGAGACCGGCATCAAGGTCATCGACCTGCTCGCCCCGTACGTGAAGGGCGGCAAGATCGGCCTCTTCGGTGGTGCCGGTGTGGGCAAGACGGTGCTCATCCAGGAGATGATCACGCGGGTCGCCCGCAACTTCGGTGGTACCTCGGTCTTCGCCGGCGTGGGTGAGCGCACCCGTGAGGGCAACGACCTGATCCACGAGATGACCGACTCCGGCGTCATCGACAAGACCGCTCTGGTCTACGGCCAGATGGACGAGCCGCCGGGCACCCGGCTGCGGGTGGCGCTCTCCGCGCTGACCATGGCGGAGTACTTCCGTGACGTGAAGAAGCAGGAGGTGCTGCTCTTCATCGACAACATCTTCCGCTTCACCCAGGCCGGTTCCGAGGTCTCCACCCTGCTCGGCCGGATGCCCAGCGCGGTGGGTTACCAGCCGACCCTGGCCGACGAGATGGGTGAGCTGCAGGAGCGGATCACCTCCGTCCGGGGCCAGGCCATCACCTCGATGCAGGCGATCTACGTGCCGGCGGACGACTACACCGACCCCGCGCCGGCCACCACGTTCGCCCACCTGGACGCGACCACCAACCTGGAGCGGTCCATCTCCGACAAGGGGATCTATCCGGCGGTGGACCCGCTGGCCTCCTCGTCGCGGATCCTGGCCCCCGAGTTCGTCGGCCAGGAGCACTTCCAGGTGGCCAGCGAGGTGAAGCGGATCCTCCAGCGCTACAAGGACCTGCAGGACATCATCGCCATCCTCGGTATCGAGGAGCTCTCCGAGGAAGACAAGATCACGGTCCAGCGGGCTCGGCGGATCGAGCGCTTCCTGTCGCAGAACACCTACGCGGCGGAGCAGTTCACCGGCGTGCCGGGCTCGACGGTCCCGATCAAGGAGACCATCGAGGCGTTCCGCAAGATCAGCGAGGGTGAGTACGACCACTTCCCCGAGCAGGCGTTCTTCATGTGCGGTGGGCTCGACGACCTGGAGAAGAAGGCCGCCGAGCTGATGAAGGGCTGACCTTCGCGCCTCGCACCTTCGAGACACGAAACAGAAGGCCGCCCCGGTAACTCCGGGGCGGCCTTCTGTTCATCTTCGCTACGTATCATCGCCGCTGCCCGGTGACCCGTTCCCGGCGATCAGGTGAGACGCGAGATACCGTCGGTGCGACGTCCAGGAAGGCAACCCGCGCCGTGTCGAGGCACCGCGCGGTGCAAGTCGTGGGGCACCGTACAGCCACGCTCATGCGCCAATGAGCGTTGATTGGTTAAACCATTCGGCCCCGCGCGCCCGTACTTCCCCCGGGGGCGCGACGAACGGAGATGCTTGTGGGTAAGGCCGGCAGACGCGGCAAGCGTGGTGGGCGCACGTCGGTGTGGCGGGGCGTGCCCCGCTGGGCGCAGCTCTGCACCATCTTCGGCGTCGCCCTGATGGTGCTCAGCGGGACCAGCCTGGTGGGCGCGGAGGCGCTGATGGCCCGCTACGAGGGCGCGGTCGGCAAGGCGGACCTCTTCGGCGACCAGGCGGCCGGTGCCACTCCCAAGAGCGACATCAAGGGTCCGCTCAACATCCTGCTGGTCGGCATCGATCCTCGCGACAAGGACACTCCGCCGCTGTCCGACGCGATCATGGTGCTGCATGTGCCGAAGGAGATGGACCGCGCGTACCTCTTCTCGCTGCCGCGTGATCTCTACGTGGAGATCCCGCCGTTCGAGAAGGCGGACTTCCTCGGCGACACCACCAAGCTGAACGCGGCTATGTCGTACGGCAGTCGGGTGCCCGGCGGGAAGCCGGACGCGGCGAAGGGCTTCGAGCTGCTCGCCATCACCGTGCAACGGGTCACCGGCATCAAGCGGTTCGACGCGGGCGCGATCATCAACTTCTCCGGCTTCCAGAAGATCGTCGACGCCATGGGGGGCGTCACGATGAACGTGGAGCGGGAGGTCCGCTCGGAGCACCGGGAGCCCAACGGCAAACACCGTCAGGGCAAGCCTGGCGGCGGCGGATACGTCGGGCCGCAGGCGGTCTACCCGAAGGGCAAGCAGCACCTGAGCGGCTGGCAGGCGCTGGACTACGTCCGCCAGCGGTACCCGGAGAACGGTGTCCCCGACGGCGACTACGGCCGGCAGCGGCACCAGCAGCAGTTCGTCAAGGCGATGGCCGGTCAGGCCCTCAGCGCCGACGTGGTGACCAACCCGGTCAAGTTGGACAAGGTGCTCCGTGCGGCCGGCGAGTCGCTGATCTTCAGCGGCCGGGGGCACAGCGTGGTCGACTTCGCCGTCGCCCTCAAGGACATCCGTCCCGGCAACATCCAGATGATCAAGCTGCCGGGTGGCGGAATCAAGGAGAACGGCAGGTACCTCGGTGAACAGTTCGCGCCCGAGGTGGACGACTTCTTCGTCGCTCTGGAGCGAGAACTGTTGGACCCGTTCCTGCTCGAACATCCGAAGCTGGTGAACCGGAGCTGATAGTGGCGCGGGTCTTGGCACCCGCCTGAAGAACAGGTCCCGGGCGCGACTAGAATTTCCCCATCCGCCGCCTCAGCAAGGAGACAGCGTGGCAGAGCAGCTTAACGTCCAGCTCGTGGCCGTCGAGGAAAAGGTCTGGTCGGGCAAGGCCGAGATGGTCATGGCCCGGACGACCGAAGGTGAGCTGGGTGTGCTGCCGGGGCACGCGCCCCTGCTCGGCCAGCTCGCCGAGCCCGGCCAGGTACGCATCAAGCTCCCCGGGGGTGAGCAGCTCAGCTACGACGTGGCAGGCGGTTTCCTCTCGGTCAGCGAGCAGGGCGTGACGGTGCTGGCCGAGACCGCCACTCCGGCCTCCGCAGCCTCCGGCAACTGAGCCGATTCGCCGATGGAGATCGTCGAAGGGGCCGGAATCGGCGTCGCCGTGCTCCTCGGCGCGTTTCTGTTTCTCTTCATCCGGCGGGCTCTGGTCACCCGTAGCGGAGGCATCATCCGGCTCAGTGTCCGGACCTCCACCATGCTCGACGGCCGCGGCTGGTCACCCGGTTTCGGCCGCTTCGTCGGCGACGAACTCCGCTGGTACCGGATGTTCAGTTTCGGCGTACGCCCCAAACGGGTGCTGTCCCGTGAAGGGCTGGCGGTCGATCGACGGCGATTGCCCGAGGGGCAGGAACGAATGTCCATGCCTGCCGACTGGATCATTCTCCGCTGTGCCAGTCGACACGCCCCGGTCGAGATCGCCATGGCGCGATCCACCGTCACCGGATTTCTCTCCTGGCTTGAGGCCGCCCCTCCGGGGGCGGCCTCGCCACGTATGGCCTCCCAGGACTGGCCCGCCGCCTGACCCACCCTTACCCCCACCGATGCGCCTCGTTGATCATGAGGTTAACGGCGTTCTTGATCTCCAAGACTGCCGCTAACCCCATGGTCAACACTGTGGTGCTGGGGGGTGCGGATGTCGGGGATGGGGTGGGGTGTCGGGTTCGGGGGTCCGCTCGGGGTGGAATGGGTGCGGGGTCGGGGGCGTTGTAGACGGGTGAACGACCGTGGAAGACGGCGCCCGCCGGTGGTGGGTGCGGGCCCCCGGGAATGATGGCGGGCCGGCGGTCGTTACACATGGTCCCGGCGACGCGAAGCGGCCCTGAGGCCCCGCGCCCCCGAGGATCGAGAACCTTCCCCCTTTGTTCTTTGAGCGCCTTTGGTGCTTGCGTGCGCGCACCCCGTCCCCCCTGTGGGTGTGCTGTGCGTCGACCCCCGAATGGAGCTTTGTGATGAACACGGTGCTGCGTAAGAGCGTTCTGGGTATCGCGGGTCTGGCCTTCACCGGTGGTCTGTTCGCCGGTCCGGTGGCCGCCCACGCCGAGGCCACCCCGGTCACCAGCAACCCGGTCGCGGCGGTGGTGCAGGCCGACAAGCCCGACACCAGCAAGCTGCTGCCGCACGGCGTCCCGTCCAACCAGTCGAACGTCGACCTGAACGACGAGCAGATCGACAACGTCAAGGCGATCATCGGCGCGACGAAGAAGGCCGGTATGGACGAGCGCGCTGCGGTGGTGTCGATCGCGACGGCGTTGCAGGAGTCGAAGCTGGAGAACCTGGGCCACCTGGGTGACCGCAACGACCACGACTCGCAGGGTCTGTTCCAGCAGCGCCCGACGAGCGGGTGGGGCACGGTGGAGCAGATCACCGACCCCGAGTACTCGACCCTGGCGTTCCTCAAGGGCCTCAAGCAGGTCGACGGTTGGCAGGACATGCCGCTGACCGAGGCCGCGCAGACGGTGCAGGTGTCGGCGTACCCCGACCACTATGCCCAGTGGGAACAGCAGGCCGCCGACCTCGTCGCCGAGCACTGGACCAGCTGACCCCACCAACGAACCAGCTGACACCACCCGACAACCGACGACATTCCTCCACAGGGGGAGCAGAAAGCCGCTGGCCGGCACCCGACACCCCGGGTGCCGGCCCCCAGCCCCAAACAGCAACCAAACACCCGAAGACAAGCTCAGCCCGAGGCCACCAACTCCACCTCGTACCCCTGCCCGTCCGCCAGATACCCGGCGTACGTGTCGGGTCCGCCGGCGTACGGGTGCCGGTCGGCGAAGAGCAGCTCCCAGCCGTACGTCGGTGCCTGCTCGACCAGCCGGTCCACGGCGGCGGCCGAGCCGGCGTGGAAGGCCAGGTGGTTGAGGCCCGGGGCGAGCCGGTCGTGACGTCCGCCGGTGAGCGCTGGTGACGCCTCCAGCACCAGATAGGTCGGGCCGAGTCGCCAGGATTGGCCGACCGGCCACTGCTGGAACGACGTCCAGCCCAACTCGCCGAGCAGCCAGCCCCAGCTACGCATCGCGGCGTTCAGGTCGGGTATCCAGACCTCCACGTGGTGCAGTAAACCGAAGGTCACCGGCCTCCACCCGGCACCCATAGCACGTCTCCGTCCGGATTTGCCGTTCTTGACAGGATAAAGAGCAGATCCGACAGCCGGTTGAGATACTTTGCCGGGAGGCGGCTGGTCCGGTCGGGGTCTTGGGTGATGAGCGCCCACGCCGACCGCTCGGCGCGCCGGGCGATCGTCCGCGCCACGTGCAGCAGCGCCGCGCCTGCGGTGCCGCCGGGGAGGATGAAGGAGTCGAGCTTGCTCAGGCGCGCGTTGTACTCGTCGCACCAGCCCTCAAGGCGCTCGACGTACCCCTCCGTGACCCGCAGCGGCGGGTACTTCGGATCCGGTTCGACCGGCGTGGACAGGTCGGCGCCCACGTCGAACAGGTCGTTCTGGATCGACCCCAGCACCGTGCGGAGTTCGTCGGGTAGCTGGCCCAGAGCGAGTGCCACGCCGAGCGCGGCGTTGCACTCGTCGACGTCGGCGTACGCGGCGATCCGCGGATCGTTCTTCGGCACCTGCTCGTTGTTGCTCAGCCTGGTCATGCCGGCATCGCCGGCCTTGGTGTAGATGCGGGTGAGGTGGACGGCCATGACGCACAGCCTACGTATACCGGACCTGACGATCCCGGCCAGGGCGGACGCCGACACGGGTTGGCCTGCGAGTGTCGGCCCGGGTGACGCCGGTGATTCCGCGATCGCCGACGTCGACGTCATCCGGGTACGCGGCGGCGCCCGACTCGCCGGCACGGTGCACGTGGTCGGTGCGAAGAACTCGGCGCTCAAGCTGATGGCCGCCGCGCTGCTCGCGCCCGGCCGGACGGTGATCACGAACGTGCCCCGGATCACCGACATCGCCATCATGGGTGAGGTGCTGCGCCGCCTCGGCTGCGGCGTACGGTTCGACGCCGACGACCCGGTCGACCCGATGGTGGCGGTCGGTGGGGTGGCCCGGTCCCGGTCGGTCGTCATCGACGTGCCGGAGCAGCCGGGCGTCGAGGCCGACTACGACCTGGTCCGGCGGCTGCGGGCGTCGATCTGCGTGCTGGGGCCGTTGTTGGCCCGACGCGGGTACGTGCGGGTGGCTCACCCGGGCGGTGACGCGATCGGCTCGCGGGGTCTGGACATGCACATCTACGGGCTGACCCGAATGGGTGCCGACATCGCCGGCGAGCACGGCTTCGTGATCGCCTCGGCCCCTGATGGGCTGCGGGGCGCGGAGATAGTGCTGGACTTCCCCAGCGTCGGGGCGACCGAGAACCTCATCATGGCGGCGGTGCTGGCCGAGGGCACCACGGTGATCGAGAACGCGGCCCGTGAGCCCGAGATCGTCGACATCTGCACGATGCTCCAGCGGATGGGTGCGCTGATCGACGGCGAGGGCACCTCGACCATCACCATCGTCGGCGTACCCCGGCTGAGTCCGGTCCGGCATGCCACGGTGGGGGACCGGATCGTCGCGGGAACCTGGGCGTTCGGTGCCGCGATGACCCGTGGCGACGTCACCGTGACCGGACTGGATCCCGCTTTCCTGGAGGTCGCGCTCGACAAGCTGGTGACGGCCGGTGGCATTGTGGAGACCCGGGCGGACAGCTTCCGGGTACGCCTGGACGACCGGCCCCGGGCGGTGGACGTGGTGACGCTTCCCTATCCGGGCTTCGCCACCGATCTGCTGCCGATGGCGATCGGGCTCGCGGCGCTCAGCGAGGGTGCCTCGCTGATCACCGAGAACATCTTCGACGGCCGGTTCATGTTCGCCAACGAGATGATGCGGCTGGGCGCGGACATCAAGACCGACGGGCACCACGCGGTGGTACGCGGCCGGGAGCGGCTCTCCGGCGCTCCGGTACGCGCGACCGACATCCGGGCCGGCGCCGGGCTCATCATCGCCGGGCTCTGCGCCGACGGGATGACCGAGGTGTCGCACGTGCACCACGTCGACCGGGGCTATCCCGACTTCGTGGCCGACCTGCGGGCACTCGGCATCGAGGTGGAGCGGGCCACCGCACCGGAGGAACCCGAACTGACCATCTGAGCGTCCCAGCGCGACCGGCAATAGGATCGGCGGGCTGCGGCGTGCCCCGGCGCTTCGGCTGGCAGCGTTGTCGTCGTCGGCCATGCAACACCGGCATGGTCTCCTCCTCCGCCTTGCCATCCTCGGCCAGGACCCGCCTCGCCTCCACCGCCCTATTGGCGGTCGCGCTTAGTCATCGTTCAGCCCTGCCGACTAGGGTGCAGACAGACACTCATTCGCAGCGAGGGAGAAGCAGCATGGCGGGTCGACTCGCGGTCGTCGGTGCCGGTCTGATGGGTTCGGGCATCGCTCAGGTGGCGGCGCAGGCGGGCTGGCAGGTGGTGCTGCGGGATCTGGACGAGACGGCGACGAAGCGTGGTCTGGACGGTATCCGGCGGTCGCTGACGAAGTTCGCGGAGAAGGGCAGGCTCTCCGAGGACGAGGTCGAGGCGACGCTCGGGCGGATCACCCCCACCACCGAGCTGGATGCGGCCGGTGACGCGGACATCGTCATCGAGGCGGTCTTCGAGAAGCTGGAGATCAAGCACGAGGTGTTCCGCGCGCTGGACAAGATCTGCAAGTCGGACGCGGTGCTGGCCACCAACACCTCGGCGATCCCGGTGACCCAGATCGCGACGGCCACCGAGCGCCCGGAGGCGGTCGTCGGCACCCACTTCTTCTCGCCGGTGCCGATGATGAAGCTCTGCGAGCTGGTGCGCGGCTACAAGACCAGCGACGCCACGCTGGAGCGGGCGAAGTCCTTCGCCGAGGAGATCGGCAAGACCGTCGTGGTGGTGAACCGTGACATCGCCGGCTTCGTCACCACCCGGTTGATCTGCGCCCTGGCCATGGAGGCGGTCAAGCTGGTCGAGGCGGGCGTGATCTCCGCCGAGGACCTGGACACCGCCTGCCGGCTCGGCTTCGGGCACGCGATGGGTCCGCTGGCCACCGTCGACCTGACCGGCGTCGACGTGCTGCTGAACGCGACCCGCAACATCTACACCGACACGGCCGACGAGAAGTTCTTCCCTCCGGAGCTGTTGCAGCGGATGGCCACCGCAGGCGATCTGGGCCGCAAGACCGGCCAGGGCTTCTACGCGTACTGACGCGGTGTGGGGGAGGGCCGTCGGGCCCTCCCCGTGGCTCAGCCGTCGCGGCGGGTGGTCCAGCGGAAGGTGGTCAGGCAGAGCACCAGACCGATCACGCACCAGACGCCAAGCACCAGCGCGACCCGGGTCAGCTCGAACGAGCCGCCGGGCTCGTCCGCGCCGAAGCTCTCCGGCAGGAAGACCGCCCGAAGGCCCTGGCACATCCACTTCAGCGGGAACAGCGCCGCCACCTGCTGCATCCAGGTCGGCAGGTTGGTGAAGACGAAGAACACCCCGGAGATGAACTGGAGCACCAGCGCGACCGGAGTGACCACCGCCGAGCCGCTCCGGGCGGTCCTGGCCAGCGACGAGATGGCGATGCCGCACAGCGTGCAGGCGGTCACCCCCAGGGCGCTGACCCACCCGAAGGTCAGCCAGGCCGTGGTGCTGGTCGGCAGGTCCAGGTCGAACAGTGTCACCGAGACCGCGAGCAGCAGCGCGGTCATCACGACGCCGGTCACCAGCACCATGATCACTTTGCCGGCGAACCAGACCCACTTCGGCATCGGCGTGCCCCGGTATCGTTTGAGCACACCCCGGTCCCGCTCGATCGGGATCCAGATGCCGAGGTTCTGGAAGCTGACAGTCATCAGGCCGGTCGCGATCATGCCGGTGATGAAGTACTGCGTGTAGCTCACCCCGGGGGCGATCTCCTCGTCGAAGATCGACGCGAAGATCAGCACCATGATGAGGGGGAAGCCCAGCGTGAACACGACGGACTCGCGGCTGCGCAGGAACTGCCGGATCTCCAGCCGCCCCTGACGCAGCGCCAGGCCGGTCGGGCCGCTCCGCCGGGCCGGGGCTGCCGATGTGACCGGCTCGGCCGGTCTCGTAGTGGTGGTCATCGCTGTCCGATCATCGTCAGGTAGATGTCTTCGAGGGTGGGCCGGGTGACGGTCAGGCCGGGTACCTCGCCGCCGAACCGCGCGGCGAGTTCCGTCACCAGGCCCGTCGGCGTCGCGCTCTGCGCGCTCTCCAGGGTGCCATCGGGGGTACGCCAGGCGACCGTGGCCAGCGCCTCCTGCCGGTTGCCGAGCTGGTTAGGCGCGGCGACCTCGACCAGCCGGCCACCGGCGATCACGCCCACCCGGTCGGCGAGCGCCTCCGCCTCGTCCAGGTAGTGGGTGGTCAGCACGATGGTGGTGCCGGCGGCGGCGAGATCGCGGATCAGCTCCCAGAACTCCCGCCGGGCCTCCGGATCGAAGCCGGTGGTCGGCTCGTCGAGGAAGAGCAGCTCCGGGCGGCCGACGATGCCGAGCGCCACGTCGAGCCGACGCTTCTGGCCGCCGGACAGGGTGTGCGTACGGGCGCGGGCCTTGGTGGCCAGCCCGACCCGTTCGATCACCTTGCCGGGGTCGTCGGCGTCGGCATAGAAGCCGGCGAAGTGGTCGACCACCTCGGCGACGGAGAGTTCGTCGAACTCCCCGGTGCCCTGGAACACGATGCCGACCCGCCCCCGCCAGTCGCGCGTCGGGGCGGCCGGGTCGACGTCGAGGACGCGTACCTCGCCGGCGTCGCGCTGGCGGTAGCCCTCCAGGATCTCCACGGTGGTGGTCTTGCCGGCACCGTTCGGCCCGAGCAGGGCGAACACCTCGCCCCGGTGGACGTCCAGGTCCAGGCCGGCGACCGCGAGGCTGTCGCCGTACGTCTTGCGCAGCCCCCGGACGCGGATCGCGACGTCGTCACTCATGCCGTCAAGTGTGCGGCCCGCCGGCACCCGGCGTCCGCACCGGGGGTGGTGGCGGCTGTGTGGTTTTGCACAACCCCGAGCCCGAACCGTCACCGCTGACCGCTGCCGAGGCGGTCGTGCAGGTCGATCCCGCTGTGGAGGCCGCCGCCTCGGCAGCCGTACGCGCCTGGCTGCGGTGCCGGCCGTACTCGACGGGCTGCGAGCCACCGGCCGACCGGAGCGACATCATCGACGAGCTGGTCACCGTTATTCGGCAGGCGAACGAGCTGTGACGCGCGGACCCGGCAGTTGACCGGGATCCGCGCCGCCGAGTCTCAGCGGTGGTCGTAGGTCATGCAGTCGGCCATGTCGGCGTCGGGGCCGACCCGGATCGCCGGCGCCTGGCACTCCAACTGCTCGTTGTGCCGGCAGTCGGCGCGCTGACACGCCCCGACCTGGGCGATCTGCCCGTCGAGGCCGGCCCGGACGGCGGGCATCTCGATGAAGGTGTGGCAGTGCGCGTGGTCCATGCTGCCGATGGTGATGGCGAAGGCGTGGCAGTCGCCGGTGTGGTTGTACGCGCAGGCGGCGACCACACATTCCTGGACCCGGGGCATCTCCATTGCTGCGGTCATGACCCAACCTCCTCCGTTGATTGCCCCAATTTTAGGCTTTAGGGCGGATCGCGGAGGCGATTTGGTCGAGCCAGCGGTGCGCGGTCAGACGCGGAAGCCCGCCTCGCGTGCCGCCCGCCGCTCCCGCCGTCGGTCCGCCCGGCGGCGCAGCAGCCACGGGAGGACGAGCACGAGGCCGACCAGGAACACCAGCATCAGCACCGGCAGGATGATCGCGACGAGCGACATGACCACGCTGGTGGCGTCCTCGGCGGCGCTCGCCACCGGCGCGCCCACGCCGGCCGTGGCCGCATTGATCACCGGACGGGCGGTCGACTTCAGCAGATGTACGCCGAGCGCGATGAGCATCCCGACCAGCACCGGCAACCACTGGCCGCCGCTGGCGAAGAAGCTGTCCGGGTCGCTCACGGTCACGGTCTCGGACGCGGATCCGGCCCCGAACGCCAGCCCGCCGGCCGTCGGCCGGACGACCGTCTGCACCATGTCGTTGACGTGGTCGACCACGGGCACCTTGTCCGCGACGACCTCGACGACGAGCAGCACCGCGAGGATGCCCAGCACCCACTCGTTGCCGAGCCACTGCCACCCGCCAGGCAGGTCTATGACACTGGTGAACCGGGCCAGCAGACCCATCGCCAGCAACGGGATGTAGGCGTTCAGCCCCGCCGAGGCGGCGAGGCCGGTACCGGTGAGCACTTCGAGCACCAGCACAGCATGGCACCGGCACGCCAGCGCCGCTCGGTGGCGAGGTCGCGCGACTCCGCTACCCTGCTCGGGTGCGGTTGGTGATTGCGAAATGCTCGGTGGACTATGTCGGACGGCTCTCGGCCCACCTGCCGCCGGCCACCCGGCTGCTGATGGTGAAGGCGGACGGATCGGTGTCCATCCACGCCGACGACCGGGCGTACAAGCCGTTGAACTGGATGAGCCCGCCGTGCCGGCTGGAGGAGGCCCCGGGCGTCTGGCGGGTGGTCAACAAGGCCGGCGAGGAACTGCGGATCACCCTGGAGGAGATATTCCAGGACACCTCGTACGAACTCGGTGTCGATCCCGGGCTGCGCAAGGACGGCGTGGAGGCTCACCTCCAGGAGTTGCTGGCGGCCAACCCCGAGACGCTGGGTGACGGGTACACCCTCGTCCGTCGTGAATACATGACCGCGATCGGCCCGGTCGACCTGCTCTGCCGGGACGCCGACCAGGGCGCGGTCGCCGTCGAGGTGAAGCGCCGTGGCGAGATCGACGGCGTCGAGCAGCTCACCCGCTATCTGGAACTGCTCAACCGGGATCCGCTGCTCGCCCCGGTCGCCGGGGTGTTCGCGGCACAGGAGATCAAGCCGCAAGCCCGGGTACTCGCCTCCGACCGGGGGATCCGCTGCGTGGTGGTCGACTACGACCGGTTGCGCGGCATCGAGCGCGACGAGCTGACGCTCTTCTAGGCGGCGCCGCGGTCACCGGCCGTAGAGCAGCTTGACGGCCTTCACCAGCCGGGCGACGTCGGCCGGGGTGCGCTCGAACGTGGTCGAGGGCAGCAGTGAACGCCCCCGGCGGCGGGTGACGGCCTTGGCCCGGGCGAACTCGCGTAGCCCGTCCTCGCCGTGGATCCGGCCGAAACCGGACTCGCCGACCCCGCCGAACGGCAGGGTGGACATGCCGGCGAAGGTGAGCGTCGAGTTGACCGAGGTCATGCCGGAGCGCAACCGCCGGGCGATCGCGATCGCGCGCCGCTGACCGAAGACCGACCCACCCAGGCCGTACGGCAGGGCGTTGGCCCGAGCGAGCGCCTCGTCGACGGTGCGGACCCGGTTGACGGTCAGGGTCGGTCCGAAGGTCTCCTCGCGTACGGCGGCGGCCTCCTCCGGCACCTCGACCAGCACGGTCGGGTGGGCGTACGGCGGTCGTACCGCGTCCGGCCCGCCGAGCGCCGCCCGACCACCACGGGCCACCGCGTCCTCGATGTGCCGTCGGATGACGTCGAGTTGACTCGGCATGGTGATCGGACCGATGTCGGCGTCATCGGGGCCGACGGTGAGGCGCTCCGCGCGCTCGACCACCTTGTCGACGAACGCGTCGAAGACCGGCTCCACGACATAGGCGCGTTCGATGCCGATGCAGGTCTGCCCGGCGTTGGTCATCGCTCCCCAGACGCAGGCCTCTGCGGCGGCGTCCAGGTCGGCGTCGGCGTCCACGATCATGGCGTCCTTGCCGCCGGCCTCCAACAGCACCGGAGTCAGCGACTCGGCGCAGGCCGCCATCACCTTCTTCGCGGTGGCCGTCGAGCCGGTGAAGGCGAGCTTGTCGACGCCGGCCCGGCACAGGGCCGCGCCGACCTCACCCAGGCCGTGCACCGCGCTGAGCACCGGATGCTCGGGCACCACCTCGGCGAAGCTGTCGACCAGCCACTGACCGACGACCGGGGTGTACTCGCTCGGCTTGAAGACCACGGCGTTGCCGGCCGCCACCGCGTACGCGATGGAACCGATGGGGGTGAAGACGGGATAGTTCCACGGACCGATCACGCCGACCACGCCGTGCGGTTGGTACTCCAGGTGAGCCGAGAACTCGGCCAGGACGAGCCGCGAGCGGACCCGCCGGGGGCCCAGTACCCGCCGAGCGTTACGGGCCGCCCAGTCCACGTGCTCCACGGCGGTCACGATCTCGACGAGTGCGTCGGCGACCGGTTTGCCGCCCTCGGCGTGCATCAGGCCGGCCAACTCTTCCATTCGCTGCGCGAGCAGCCGCCGCCAGCGCAGCAGCCGCCTCCGCCGCCCGGTGAAGCCGAGCCCTGCCCACCACTGGCCGGCGGCGCGGGCCCGCTCGACGGCACGTTCGACGTCGACGGTGGCGGCGACCGGAACGCGTCCCGCTTCGTCACCGGAGGCCGGGCTGGTCGAGATCAGGTGTCTGCCCTGGATCGCTGGGGTGCCGGGAGGTAGCACAGCCGTCATGGCGGAAGTCTAGACGCGAAAATTACTCACCGGTAGGCAGGGGAAACGGGTGAATTCTCCCGGCCGTCCGGGCGGTTGATTCGGATGAACCTCTCGTCCGGACAAGAGTTCCGTTGCCGGCCGCCGTGGAAGATGTGAACACAAAGCACCCGGATGGTTACCGGTACGCGTCCGGCCGGATGGTGAAGGTGCACACCCGGTGATGACACGCTGACTCGAGATCGTCGCACGGGTGGAAGGACTGACTGTCCATGGAGGAACATCCGCAGCTGATGCCGCTGCTGACGGTGGCTGCCGGGCCGATGCGGGGGCGACGCTTCCGGCTGCCGCGTCGACCGCAGGTGATCGGCCGCGACCCGGCGGTCGACATCGTCGTGCACGATCCGCACCTGAGCCGTCGACACGTCGAGATCTGGCGGGCCGGTGAGGGTGCCTCTCTGGTGGACCTCGGTTCCACCAACGGGACCTGGGTGAACGACCACCGGGTCACCGAGGTCGTCCGGCTCAGCGACGGCGACGTGATCTGGATCGGCGGTACCGAGCTGAGGTTCTTCGACCCGGGCGTGGCCCGGACGGATCCGGTGGGCCTGAGCTTCGAACTGCCTCGCCAGGAGCGACGACCGATCCGGCCGCTGCCCGCCACGGTCGCGACACCGGTGGTGCCCGGGCAGGCCGGCGCGCCGGACGCCGCAGCCGCAGCCGGCGTCCGCCGCTGACCACCGACCATCTGGACCGGCGATGTCGATCGTGGCAGCATGCCGCGGATGGAGACCCAGCAGCAGGTCGTGACCGCCAACGGAATCACCCAGGCCGTCCGGGTGGCTGGACCCGTCGACGGCGTGCCGGTGCTGCTCGTGCACGGCAACTGTTCCTCGGCCGCCTTCTGGGAGCCGCTGGTGCGCCGCCTGCCGGATACCCTGCGAGTGGTCGCGCCGGATCTGCGTGGCTACGGCGCCACGCAGACCGCCCCGGTCGACGCCAACCGGGGCCTGACCGACTTCGCCGACGACGTGGCGGCATTGCTCGACGAGCCGTCGCTCTTCCCCGAGGACGCCCGGCCCGTGGTGGTCGGCCACTCGCTCGGTGGCGGAGTGGCGATGCGCCTGCTGGTGGACCACCCCGACCGGATCGCCGGGCTGCTGCTCGCGGCACCGGTGTCCCCGTACGGCTTCGGCGCCACCCGAGACCTGGCCGGCACCCCGAACACGCCCGACCTCGCCGGCTCCGGCGCGGGCACGACGAGCGGCGACTTCGTCACGCGGCTGGCCGCCGGTGACCGCAGCGCCGAGGCGCGGACCAGCCCGCGCAGTGTGCTGCGGACCGCGTACGTGGCGGACCCCGCCTGCCTCGGCGACGACGAGGAACTGCTGCTCGACAGCGTTCTTTCCACCGCCACCGGCCCGGACAACTACCCCGGCGACGCGGTGTCCTCGACGAACTGGCCGGGTAGCGCACCGGGCGGCCGGGGCGTGCTCAACGCGCTCGCGCGTTTCCGGGTCGCCGAGGAGCTGGTGGCCGTGACACCGAAGCCTCCGATCACCTGGATCCGCGGTGAGTCCGACGTGATCGTCTCGGACACCTCGCTGTTCGACCTGGCACAGTTGGGGGCGTTGGGCGTGGTGCCCGGCTGGCCCGGGCCGCAGGAGTGCCCACCGCAGCCGATGATCGGGCAGACCCGTGCGGTGCTCGACCGGTACGCCGGGACCGGCGGCAGCTACCGGGAGGTGGTGCTGCCCGGCTGCGGGCACAGCCCACACCTGGAACGCCCGGCGGAGCTCGTCGTGGAGTTGCTCGCCCTCGCCGCGGCCGACCCGGCCCGAGCCGGGTCACCCGGGTCTGCGCCGGGCCGGTGACCGGCCCGGCGCCCGCGCCGACCCGCCAGGTGGGTGAACCTGACATCGGTGACATGTGCCACGGCGTCTCGACAACGGTGCGTCACCTGGCAGACTCGCGCGCATAACCTTAGCGGCCGTTCATGTCGGGCCGTGCCGTTGTGGACAGGGAGGCCGGATCGTGGCGCGCGAGTTCACCAGCGTCGGTGTGGTGGGTCTGGGCACCATGGGTGCCGGCATCGTCGAGGTCTTCGCCCGCAACGGCATCGACGTGGTGGCCGTGGAGATCTCCGACGCCGCGCTCGACCGGGGGCGGGCGAACCTGACCGGCTCGACGGACCGGGCGGTGGCCAGGGGCAAGCTTCCCGAGGCGGACCGGGACGCCCTGCTGGCCCGGGTCGACTTCGCCGTCGGGCTGGACGCGCTGCACGCGGTGGACCTGGTGATCGAGGCGGTGCCCGAGCACCTCGACCTCAAGCAGCGGCTCTTCGCCGAGCTGGATCGGGTCTGCAAGCCCGAGGCAATCCTCGCCACCAACACCTCGTCGCTGAGCGTCACCGAGATTTCGGTGGCCACCGCGCGCCCCAACCAGGTCATCGGCATCCACTTCTTCAATCCGGCACCGGTGATGAAGCTGGTCGAGGTGGTACGTACGGTGGTCACCTCGGCCGACGTGGTGGCCGACGTGGAGGCGCTCTGCGGACGGCTCGGCAAGGTTGACGTGACCATCAGTGACCGGGCCGGGTTCATCGCCAATGCGTTGCTCTTCGGCTACCTCAACCACGCCGTCGACATGTTCGAGTCCCGGTACGCCACCCGCGAAGACATCGACGCGGCGATGAAGCTCGGCTGCGGGCTACCCATGGGGCCGCTCGCGCTGATGGACCTGATCGGCCTGGACACCGCGTACGAGATCCTGGACACCATGTACCGGCGTGGTGGCCGGGACCGCCGGCACGCCCCGGTGCCGTTGCTGAAGCAGATGGTGACCGCCGGGCTGCTCGGGCGGAAGTCCGGCCGGGGGTTCTACACCTACGAGCGGCCCGGTTCGCCGAGGGTCGTACCGGACGAGCAGACGCCGACCCCGGCGGAACCGGCACTGTCCGACGCGGCGGTCACCAAGATCGGCATCGTGGGTTCCGGGACGATGGCCACCGGGATCATCGAGGTCTTCGCCAACGCCGGCTACGAGGTCGTGTCGGTGACCCGGGGTGCGGAGCAGTCGGCCAGGGTCTTCGAGGCGGTGCGGACCTCGCTCAACAAGGGCGTGGTCCGGGGCCGGCTCAGCGAGGCGGACCGGGACGCCGCGCTCGGGCGGATCAACTGGTCGGCGGCGCTGGACCACCTGGCCGACGTGGATCTGGTGGTCGAGGCGGTGGTCGAGGAACTCAGCGTCAAGAAGGCCCTCTTCGCCAGCCTGGACGAGATCTGCAAGCCGGGCATGGTGCTGGCGACCACCACCTCCTCGCTGTCGGTGATCGAGCTGGCGATGGCCACCCAGCGGCCGGCCGACGTGGTCGGTCTGCACTTCTTCGACCCGGCCCCGGCGATGCCGCTGGTGGAGATCGTTCGAACGATCCGTACTTCTGCCGAGACCATCGCCACCGCTCAGGCCGTCAGTGCCACGCTGGGCAAGACCGGTGTGGTCTGCGGGGACCGGTCCGGTTTCATCGTCAACGCGCTGCTGTTCCCGTATCTCAATGACGCGGTGCGGATGCTGGAGGCCAGCTACTCCACCACCGACGACATCGACCACGCGATGAAGCTGGGCTGTGGTTACCCGGTGGGCCCGTTCGAGCTGCTCGACGTGGTGGGCCTGGACGTGGCGCTGGCCATCCAGCGTGAGTTGTACCTGGAACTGCGCGAGCCCGGTTCCGCCCCGGCGCCGTTGCTGGAGCACCTGGTCACCGCGGGCTACCTGGGCCGCAAGACCGGCCGCGGCTTCCGCGACCACACCCGCCGCTGACCGGGTCACGGCAGCTCGACCGTACGCTTGACGACGTGAGTCCCCGTCGCAACCGTCCCCGCCGCGACGATGCGGCGCACCTCGACACCGACCGCGCCCGGCACGGCGTCGCCGCAGTCCAACAGTGGCGGGACGGCGAGTGGCAGGTGCGCGGCATCAGCGGTGGCGCGTCCACCAAGACGTACCGTTGCCCCGGGTGCGACCAGGAGATCCGGCCCGGCGTGGCGCACGTGGTCGCCTGGCCGGCGGACGGCCGGGGTGACCTGACCGACCGGCGGCACTGGCACACCGGCTGTTGGCGCGCCCGCGACCGCCGTGCCCCGGTCATCCAGCGCGGCCGTCGGAACGGGAGACTGGAAGCATGAGCACACCGATTCGCGCCTCATCGATCCTGCCGGGGCACCGGGAGGACATCGAGCTGCACACCGCGGACGACCTGCGGTTGGTCGGCGAGTTGGCCCGCCCGGTCGACCGAGAGCCAGCCGCGACCCTCGTCTGTCTGCACCCGCTGCCCACCCACGGCGGGATGATGGACAGCCACGTGTTCCGCAAGGCGGCCTGGCGCCTGCCCGCCCTGGCCGACCTGGCCGTGCTCAGGTTCAACACCCGGGGCACCAGCAGCGTACGCGGCACCAGCGAGGGCAGCTTCGATTCCGCCGTCGGCGAGCGCTTCGACGTCGCCGCCGCCATCGAGTACGCCGAGTTCCACGAGTTGCCGAACGTCTGGCTGCTGGGCTGGTCGTTCGGCACCGACCTGGCGCTGCGCTACGGCTGCGACCCGGCGGTGACCGGCGCGATCCTGCTCTCCCCGCCGCTGCGCTACTCCGGCCGGTCCGACCTCGACCAGTGGGCCGAGTCGGGTAAGCCGCTCACCGCGCTGGTGCCGGAGTTCGACGACTACCTTCGCCCGGAGCAGGCCCGCGAGCAGTTCGCGGCGATACCGCAGGCCGAGGTCGTCGGCGTACCCGGTGCCAAGCACCTCTGGGTCGGCGACGCCGAGACGGTGTTGGACGAGGTGGTCCGGCGGGTCAACCCGGCGGTGGCGGTGCCGCTGCCGACCACCTGGGACGGCCCGATGGAGACCGGCGACGCCAGCGCGTACGCCGACCGGACGGTCGCCGCGTTCGCCGACACGCCGGTGTCCGGCCCACCGCAGCGTCAGGCCGACTGAGCTCCCGGCCCGACGAAGGCCGGTGCCGGTCTGCCGTGATCGACAGGTCAGGCCGACCAGACTGACGATCACGGCACCGAGGGTGCCGGCGGATCATGCCGCCCTGGCCGGCGAGCCGCTGCGCGAACCTGGGGTGTGGTGCGGGCGCGATGTCGAGCTGACGGCGTGGGTGGCTCGGTGCGGGCAGCCGCGGCGGATCACGCCTGCTTGAGCCGGGCGACGAAGGACCGCCAGGTCGACGGGGTGAACGCGAGCACCGGACCCTGCCGGTCCTTGCTGTCCCGGACGGCCACCACGCCGGGCAGGTTGTCGGCCACCTCCACGCAGTCGGTGCTCCCGCTGCGGGTGGAGGTACGCCAGGTCGCGCCGTTCAGGGCCATGACTTCACCATCTCGTTGAGGAGTGCGATCGACTGCTGGCGGGACAGCGCCTCGTTGCCCGGAGCTGCCGGGCCTGGCGTTCGGCGTCCAGCCAGGGCAGGAACCAGGACGGCTGTCCTTCCCGCTCGGCGATCCGCAGCAGCGACACCAGCAGCCCGCCGGAGGTCAGCACCTCGTCGGCCCGGGCCAGCAGCTGACGATCGTACGGCCGGGCGCCGGTCTCGACGGCGGAGACCATGGACGCCGAGTAGTGCACCAGTTTCCCGAACTCCTCCTGGTTGTGCCCGGCGGCGACGCGCAGCCGGCGTAGCTGTGACCGGATCAGATCCGCCGTGGTCTGCTCCACACTGCCTCCACAATCGCCTGCCGAGAATCACTCGGCGTCCGTCGCCGGCCTCCGGGTCACGCACCAGGGCCACCACCAGCCTCGATGCCTTCCGACGGTAACGGTCCCGTCACCAAACTGTCAGCCATGCCGGATTCGTTCGTTGCCCGGAGGGCGCGGACGGGTTCGGGCGGGGGCCGCTCGCAATCCCCCTGCGAGCGGCCCTACCCAGACCCGCTCCGGAGATTGATGTGTCAAACGCGCGCGCCGCCGTGCCGGCTCGACCACCACACACCCCGCTACGGCCTACCTGGTGCTGCCGCACCGACGGGCAGCCCTGGCCCTGTGGGGAGGCGCGACTACTGCTGCGGGCGGAGTACGAACACAACCTGACCGGGCCTGTCGATCTACCTCGCCGGCCTGATGCACGAGGCCATGCGCGACCTCTACCACCTCAACGCCCGGTGGCAGGGCGCGCCCCACCCCAGCGTCCATGCCGACTTCCGGGGCGGGGTGGCCTGGCCGTGCCTGGGACAGCGTCCTCGCCGACGTCAGCCGCCCTCGGCGGCGGCTCGCCGTTGGAGGTGGGCCGTAGCCGATCCGGGCCAACGCCCAGGGCGAGACGTCAGTCGGAGGTGACCTTGCTGGGCTTGGCGCTCCGCTCGTCGGTGGTCGGCTTGGTCGGGCGCTTGCCGTTCTCGCCGGTGCTGGTGATCTTTGTCGGGGTGGCGCCTCGGCCACCCTCGCCGGGGACCGCCGCCACCGTCGGCTCGCCGTCCAGCCCTTCGCTCGCCGTGTCGCCGTCAACGCTTGTCGGCTCGGCCGCCGGTCGGGCCGGCGCGGAATCCTCGACAGTGGTGACCGGTTCCGCGACCGGCTTCGTCGCCGGCTCGGCATCGTTGCCGCTCGGCCGGTCACCGGCTCGGCCGCCCCCGGCCGGGGCATCGTCGCCGGGGCGGTCGGCAGCGCCGCCGGCGGGAGCGACCGCCAGCGGGTCGCCGGAGGGCTGAGTGCCGTTCGTCGAGACGCCGGTGGGATGTGCCCCGTTGGTGGACATAGCGGCAGCCGCCGGTGGCGTCGACCCGTCGGGCGCTGACGTGGCCTGTAGCCGCAGGCCGAGCAGCTTGCGCTCCAGCTCGTCGGACTCCTGCCGGGACTTCCACGTCTCCTGACGCAGGTCGGCGAGCTGCTGCTGGGCCTTGGCGATCTCCAGCATCACCTGGGCGAGCTGCTGCCGGCCGGCTGCGGCCTCCTGCTGCGTGGCGGCGAGGTGCTGCTGGGTGGTGGCCAGGTGCTGCTGGGTGGTGGCCGCGTACTCCTCGAACTGGCGGCGGGACGCCGCGACGTGCTCGTCCGCCTCCCGCCGTACGGCGGTGACGTGCTCGTCCGCCTCCCGCCGGGTGGTCTCGGCGTATTCGTCGGTCTCGCGTCGCTTCGCGGCCGACTCGGTCTCCGCCTGGCGCAGCAGCTCACCGGCCTGCTCCTCGGCCCGCCCGCGTACCGTGGCGGCCTCCTGCTCGGCGGCCTGGCGGATCTGGTCGGCGCCCTGTTCAATCTCGTTCTTCCGCGCGGAGTACTCCGACTCCAACTGGGACCGACGGGTCTCGAACCCGGACTCCAACTCGGCGGTACGGGTGCGGATTTGCTCGTCCAGCTCGGCGTTGCGGGTCTTGTACTGCTTCTCCAGCTGATCGCGGCGGGCGGTGAACTCGCGTTCGGCGGTCGCCGTGCGCTCGGTCAGCTCCCGGTCGGCCGCCTCGCGTCGCCCGTTGACCTCTTTCTCCACCCCGGCCCGCCAGGCGCCCAACTCCTGCTGCGCCTGCGCCCGGGCTTGCTGCACGTACGCCTCGGTCTCGCTGCGCATGCGCTGGGCGTACGCCTCGGTCTCGGCGCGGGTGCGCTTGGCCGCCTCGTTCGCCTGGGTGCTCTGCCGCTCGGCCTCCTGGTGGGCCTTTTCGCGGGCGGCCCGGCCGGCCTCAGCGGCGTCGTCGATGATCTGCTTGGCCTCCTGCTGGGCCTTGGCGTGGGTGGCCCGGCCGGCCTCGGTGGCCTGGTCGACCAACCGTCGCGCCTCCTGCTGGGCCTTGACGTGCACCTCTTTGGCGGCGTCGCGAAGCTGGGTCGACTCCTGCTGGGCGGTGGCGAGCGCCTCACGGGCCGCGTCGCGCAGCTTTGTCGCCTCCTGCTGGGCCCGGTTGTGGATCTCCTTGGCCGCGTCCCGGAGCTGCGTCGCCTCCTGCTGGGCCCGGGCCAGCGCCTCCTGAGCGGACTTGCGTAGCCGGGCGGCCTCCTCCTTCGCGGACTTCGCGGCGGCCTCCGACTCGGCCCGGCGGGCCGCGGCCTGCCGCTCCTCCTCGGCCCGGCGGGCGGCCAGGGCGATCTCGAAATCCTTGAGCGCGGTGGCTGCCGCGACGCGGGCCTCCTCGATGATGTGCTCGGCGGCGGCCCGGCGGGCTTCGATCTCCTCGTTGGCGGCGGAGAGGATGTCCTCGGCCTGCTCCTCCGCCAGCATGAGGATCTGCTCCACCCGCGGCCCGAGGTGCCGGAAGGCGGCCCGGTCGACGACCCCGACCTGCTTGCGCACCTGGGCGAGGTCGCGTTGCAGCACCTCGACCTGGCCGGCGAGCTTGTGGATCTGGGTGTACGCCTGTTCCCGTTCGGCCGCGAGCGCGGCGATCTCGTGCTCCGCACGAGCGACGTATCGGTCGACCTGTCGTTTCTCGTACCCCCGCAGGGCGGACTCGAAGCTGGGCTCCGTGGTCACGTCCCCGCCGAGCGCGAACAGTTCCTCGCCGTGCGACATGCTCCCATCCTCACACGCATCGGGCCCTCCTGGGGCGATACGGACGCCCCTGTTGGGACCTACTTCACGGCGCGGGAAAGTCGATGCTGGTAGCCGGCCTGGGCACCGCGAAACGCAGGGCGGCGCGGGGTGTCACCGGTCACCCGATGTCACCCCGCGCCGTGGATTATGCCCCGGTAATTCGATCAGCTGGAGGTCTCCGCGGTCACCTTGTCGTCCGCCCCGTCCGCCTTCTTGGCCGCCGGCTTGTCGCCCCCGGCAGCGGCGGCGTTGTTCGGCACGCCCGGAACGATGCCGGCGAGGCCGGAGAGCATCTGCCCGAGCTGCGAGGTGACGGCGTCCTTCTGCCGGGTGAGGTCCTCGACCTCGCGGCGCGCCGCCTGGGTGGTCAGTTCGGCCTCGGTGCGCGCCTCGTTGAGCAGGCGCTGCGACTCGGCGCGCGCGTCGCTCAGCGTCCGCTCGGACAGCGCCTTGGCCTTCTCCACCGTCTCGGTGGCGGTGCGCTCCGACTCGACCCGGCGGGCCTCGGCCCGCTGCTCGATCTCCTTGGCCCGGTCCTGCGCGGCGCGAGCCCGCTGCTCGGCCTCGTTGACCAGCTTCTGGGTCTGCGCGACCTGGGCGGCGTGCCGCTCCGACTCCTCGCGCTCGGCCTTTTCCCGTCGCTCCGCGAGCTGCAACTCCAGGGCCTGAAGGTCCTTGTCGCGCTTGTCGCGGGCGTCGGTGAGCAGCTTGGTCGCCTCGGCGCGCTTCTCCTCGGCCTCGCGGGCGGCCTTTGCCCGCTGCTGGGTGATCTCGCGCTCGGCGGTGGCCCGCAGGGTGGCCACCTCCCGTTCCACTGTGGACTTCAGCTCGGCGACCTCGTGGGCGGTCACCGTACGCAGCTGCTTGGTCTCCCGGTCCGCGTCGGCGCGTAGTGTGTCGGCCTCGCGGCGGGCCTGGACGCGCACCTCGGCGGCCTCGCGCTCGGCGGCGGTGCGGACGTTGCCCGCCTCTCGCTCGGCGGTCGCCTTCATGGCTGCCGACTCGGCGCGCGCCTTGTCGGTGATCTCCCGCGCTTCGAGGCGGGCGGCGGAGAGGATCCCCTCCGACTCGCGCTTGGCCTCGTTGCGGTGGTCGTTGGCCTGCTCCTCGGCGAGCCGGAGGATCTGCTCGACCCGGGTGCCGAGGCCGGACAGCGTGGGCCGGCTGTTCTCCTCCAGCTGCTTGCTGGTGTCGGTGAGCTTCTGCTCAAGGGCAGTGAGCCGCTGCTCGGACTGCCGGAGCCGGCGCTGCGCGTCGTTGAGCGCCTGCTCGGCGTCGGCGCGGTCCTTGTTGGCCTGGCTCAGCGCGGCGTTCAGCCGGCCGATGAAGTCGTCGACCTGACCGGTGTTGTATCCGCGCAGGCCAACCGTGAAATCTGGCTGCGAGTTCGCGTTATCGAAGAACGCGAGAGGGGAGGACTGCTGCTGGGGCATTGGGACATACTGGCAGACTCCCCGGGGTGCTTCGCAAGAGCGTGGCATTCTTTGCCACCCGCATTACATGGTCAACTCTCGGCCGGGGCCGACCACCAGGGCGACACGCGATCTTGCCAGCTCCGGGGCGAGCCGGATGGCACGGAGCGTGACGTGGAAAAGGGCCGTGACGCGGTCGCGTACGGCCCTTTGTTTCCCGCGCCGTGCGATGGCACGAATGGGTGTCGGGTCGCCTGTGTGGAAAGCCAATCGGCGTTCACCGAATGGCCATCGGTGCCTCGGCCGTCAGGTCAGCGCCCGCAGAACCGGTTGATCGCCTCGACGTGCCGGGCCCGCAGCTCGGAGTCGCGCACGCCGAGTCCGTCCTCTGGGGCCAGACAGCGGACGCCGACCTTGCCCTGGTGGGCGTTGCGGTGCACCTCGTACGCGGCCTGGCCGGTCTGCTCCAGCGCGTACGTCACCGCCGCGGCCTTCGGGTCAGTGGGATGCGGCCGGTTGGACCAACTCGATCAGCACGCCGCCGGCGTCCTTCGGGTGTACGAAATTGATCCGCGAGTCGGCGGTGCCGCGCTTCGGGGACTCATAGAGCAGCCGTACGCCACGCTCGCGCAGCGCCGCGCAGGCCGCGTCGATGTCGGGCACCGTGTACGCCACCTGCTGAACGCCCGGGCCGTTGCGGTCGAGGAACTTCGCGATCGTCGACTCCGGGGTCAGTGGCGCGAGCAGTTGCACGCAACCGCCCTCGGTGCTCGGTCCGACCGCCAGCATCGCCTCCCGGACACCCTGCTCGGTGTTGGTCTCCGTGTGCACGCAGCGCATCCCGAACGTGCGCTGGTAGAAGTCGATGGCGGCGTCGAGATCGGGCACCGCGATCCCGACATGGTCGATGCGCCGCAGCTCGATGTCTGTGACATAGTCGGCAGCGGGCTCGACGGGGGAGTTCTTAGGCATGACGTTAGTCTGGCCGAACAATCGTTAAGGCGTACAGGTCGGCACCCCCTCGGAGGCAGGTATGGCTTCGGTGATCGTCAGCGGCGCGCGGACCCCGATGGGGCGCCTGCTGGGCAACCTCAAGGACCTACCGGCGACGAAACTCGGCGGCATCGCGATCTCTGCCGCCCTGGAACGGGCGGGAGTCGCACCCGACCAGGTGCAATACGTGATCATGGGCCAGGTGCTCCAGGCCGGCACCGGGCAGATCCCCGCCCGGCAGGCTGCCGTCGAGGCGGGCATCCCGATGTCCGTATCGGCCCTGAGCATCAACAAGGTCTGTCTCTCCGGGCTCGACGCCATCGCCCTGGCCGACCAGCTGATCCGGGCCGGCGAGTTCGACATCGTGGTGGCCGGCGGCATGGAGTCGATGACCAACGCCCCGCACCTGCTGCTCGGCCAGCGCGGCGGCTACAAGTACGGTGACGTGACGCTCAAGGACCACATGGCGCTCGACGGGCTGACCGACGCCTGGGACTGCTGCGCGATGGGGGAGTCCACCGAGCGGCACGGCAGCACCCGGAGCATCAGCCGACAGGAGCAGGACGAGTTCGCGGCCAGCAGCCACCAGCGCGCCGCCGCCGCCCAGAAGAACGGCCACTTCGCCGAGGAGATCACCCCGGTGGTCATCCCGCAGCGCAAGGGTGATCCGCTGGTGATCAGCGAGGACGAGGGCATCCGGCCGGACACCACCGCCGATTCCCTGGCCAAACTCCGCCCGGCGTTCACCCCCGACGGCACCATCACCGCGGGCAGTTCCTCGCCGATCTCCGACGGCGCCGCCGCCGTCGTGGTGATGAGCAAGGCGAAGGCCAAGGAACTGGGCCTGGCCTGGCTGGCCGAGGTGGGGGCGCACGGCAACGTGGCAGGCCCGGACAACTCCCTGCACTCGCAGCCGTCGAACGCCATCCAGCACGCCCTGCGCAAGGGTGGCCTGGCCGTCTCCGACCTGGACCTGATCGAGATCAACGAGGCGTTCGCCCAGGTCGGTATCCAGTCGACCCGTGACCTCGGGATCAGCCCGGACAAGGTCAACGTCAACGGCGGCGCGATCGCGCTCGGCCACCCGATCGGCATGTCCGGCGCCCGGCTGGTACTCACCCTCGCGTTGGAACTCAAGCGACGTGGCGGCGGCACCGGTGCGGCGGCGCTGTGCGGGGGTGGCGGCCAGGGCGACGCACTGATCATCCACGTTCCCGACCCCGCCGAGACCGATCTGTGAGCGAGTCGAACACCCGCGTCCCGGCGTCGGCCACCGGTTCGGTGCGCCGCAGTCGGGACGTACCGATGCTTGTCGAACGGGCCCGCGACGGTGACCCCCGCGCGGTGGCCCGGCTGATCACCCTGGTCGAGTCGGGCGACGAGACCGTGCCGGCCATCGCCGCGGCGCTCGCCTCGTACACCGGACGAGCCCAGGTGGTCGGCCTGACCGGCTCGCCGGGGGTGGGCAAGTCCACCACCACGAACGAACTGGTCCGAGCGCTGCGGGCACACGGGCACCGGGTCGGCGTGCTGGCCATCGATCCGTCCAGTCCGTTCACCGGCGGTGCGATCCTCGGTGACCGGGTGCGGATGCAGGACCACGCCACCGACCCGGGCGTCTACATCCGCTCGATGTCCAGCCGCGGGCACCTCGGTGGGTTGTCGGCGGCCACCCCGCAGGCGGTGCGGGTGCTGGAGGGCGCCGGCTGCGACGTGGTGCTGGTGGAGACCGTCGGGGTCGGGCAGGCGGAGGTCGAGGTGGCCTCGCTGGCCGACACCACCCTGGTGCTGCTCGCGCCGGGCATGGGCGACGCGATCCAGGCGGTGAAGGCCGGCATCCTGGAGATCGCCGACGTCTTCGTGGTGAACAAGGCCGACCGGGACGGTGCCGACGCCACCGTCCGGGACATCCAGGGCATGATCGCCCTCGGCGAGCGCGGGCCGGGTCAGTGGCGTCCGCAGGTGGTGCGGGCGGTCGCCGCCCGTGGCGAGGGCATCGACGACGTCGCCGCCGCCATCGACAAGCACCGCGCGTGGCTGGTCGAGCACGACGAGTTGCGGCGTCGGCGGGAGGCGCGGGCCGCCGCCGAGGTCGAGGCGATCGCGCTCGGCGTGCTCCGCGCCCGGATCGGCTCGCTGCGCGACGGTACGCAGCTGCCGGCGCTCGCCGCCGAGGTGGCGGCCGGTGCGACCGATCCGTACGCCGCGGCCGAGACGTTGCTCGCCCAGCTCGCCGGGTGACCGCGTCCACTGCGGACCGTCGGGGACGGTTAGGCTCGCACCGCCGCGCGGTTGCGCGGACGCCGCGACGGCCGCTGGGGGACGCATGGACCACGAGATGACGCAGGAGTTGGCGATGACGCCGGACGCGGTGGCGGGCGGGCGTACGCACATCTCGGACGAGGTGGTGGAGAAGATCGCGGTGGCCGCGGCGAAGGCCGTGCCCGGCGTGGTCGAGCTGGGTGGCGACATCGCCCGGTTCTTCAACGCGGTGCTGGACCGGGTCGGGCTCGACCAGGTCGGCGACGCGCGCCGGGGCTGCTCGGCGCACGTCACCAACGGCGGTGCCGTGATCAACCTGGTGATCGTGACCGACGCCGGGCATCCGGTGCCGGAGGTGACCACGGCGGTGCGGGTCGAGGTGACCCGGGCGGTCGAGGCGTACGGACTGCGGGTCGACGAGATCAACATCCGGGTGGACGACGTGGCCATCGACGGTCCCGCCGCCTGAATCCGGGCAGCTCAGATTACCGGTCGGTACGAACTGCCTTATCGATCGTTCAGGTGAGGGCTCTACACTCGATTGCAGTCGAGGACTCGAGGAGGAGCCCGGGGATGAACGCCGACGACATCGCGGCCGGGCGGGCCCGCTGGCAGGCCCGCTACGACTCCGCGCGCAAGCGGGACGCCGACTTCACCACGCTCTCCGGGATGCCCGTCGAGCCGGTCTACGGTCCACCGGAAGGTGCCGCGTACCCGGGATTCGAGCGGATTGGCTGGCCCGGGGAGTTCCCCTACACGCGGGGCCTCCACCCGACCGGCTACCGGGGACGGACCTGGACGATCCGCCAGTTCGCCGGGTTCGGCAACGCCCGACAGACCAACGAGCGCTACAAGATGATCCTGGGTGCCGGTGGCGGCGGGCTCTCGGTCGCCTTCGACATGCCGACCCTGATGGGGCGCGACTCCGACGACCCGCAGTCGCTCGGCGAGGTGGGCCACTGCGGGGTGGCGGTGGACAGCGCCGCCGACATGGAGGTGCTCTTCGACGGCATCGACCTGGCCGGGGTCACCACCAGCATGACCATCTCCGGCCCGGCGGTGCCGGTGTTCTGCATGTACCTGGTCGCCGCCGAGCGCCAGGGCGCCGACCTGTCGAGCCTGGACGGGACGCTGCAGACCGACATCTTCAAGGAGTACATCGCGCAGAAGGAGTGGCTGTTCGACCCGGAGCCGCACCTGCGCCTGATCGGCGACCTGATGGAGTACTGCGCGGCTGAGATTCCCCGGTACAAGCCACTGTCGGTCTCCGGCTACCACATCCGTGAGGCCGGCTCGACCGCTGCGCAGGAGCTGGCGTACACCCTGGCCGACGGCTTCGGTTACGTCGAACTGGGACTGTCGCGCGGGCTCGACGTCAACGTCTTCGCCCCCGGGCTGAGCTTCTTCTTCGACTCGCACGTCGACTTCTTCGAGGAGATCGCCAAGTTCCGGGCCGCCCGCCGGATCTGGGCCCGCTGGCTGCGCGACGTCTACGGCGCCACCAGCGAGAAGGCGCTCTGGCTGCGGTTCCACACCCAGACCGCGGGCGTGTCGCTGACCGCGCAGCAGGCGGTCAACAACGTGGTACGCACCGCCGTCGAGGCGCTCGCCGCCGTGCTCGGTGGCACCAACTCGCTGCACACCAACGCCCTGGACGAGACCCTCGCCCTGCCCACCGACGAGTCCGCCGAGATCGCCCTGCGTACGCAGCAGGTGCTGATGGAGGAGATCGGGGTGACCAACGTGGCCGACCCGCTGGGCGGCTCCTGGTACGTCGAGGCGCTCACCGACCGGATCGAGGCCGAGGCGGAGGAGATCTTCGCCCGCATCCGCGCGCTCGGCGGCGACGGCCCGCACCAGATCGGGCCGATGACCTCCGGCATCCTGCGCGGCATCGAGGACGGCTGGTTCACCGGGCAGATCGCCGAGGCTGCGTTCGTGTACCAGCAGGCGTTGGAGAAGGGCGATAAGAAGATCGTCGGCGTCAACTGCCACACCGGCACGGTCGCCAAGGAGCTGGAGATCCTCCGCATCTCGCACGAGGTGGAGTTGGAACAGCGCCGGATGCTGGCCGAACGCAAGCACGGTCGGGACGACTCCCGGGTACGTGCCGCAGTCGAGGCGATGGTGGCGGTGAGCCGTACCGGGGAGAACATGGTCCCGGCGATGCTCGACGCCGTCCGGGCGGAGGCGACCCTCGGCGAGATCTGTGAGGCGTTGCGGGCCGAATGGGGCGTTTACCGCGAGCCCGCACGGTTCTGACCTTCGCCCCATCAGGGCGGCTGGGCAGGGGTGACAGTGGCAACTGCGCGGGCCGAGGCTGATCCGAGTTCGGCGAACTGCGTGCGAGACTAGATAACCATGAGCGACCCACGGATCACCTCGTCGATCTTTACCCGCGGCGCGGTCGACCTCAGCGCGCTGCGCACCCCTGCCCCCAGTTCCACACCGGCTCCGGTTCAGGCCGGCCCGCCCGCCGGGGCACCCGGCGGCGCCGTCGGCGGAGTCACGGTCATCGACGTGACCGAGGCGACCTTCCAGTCGGAGGTCCTGGAGCGCTCGTTGACCACACCCGTCGTGGTCGACTTCTGGGCCGAGTGGTGCGAGCCCTGCAAGCAACTGTCTCCGGTGCTGGAACGGCTGGCGGTCGAGGGCGGCGGTGCCTGGGTGCTCGCCAAGGTCGACGTGGACGCCAACCCGAGGCTCGCGCAGATGTTCCGGGTCCAGGGCATCCCGATGGTGTACGCCGTGGTCGGCGGTCAACCCGTCGACGCCTTCTCCGGCGTGGTGCCCGAGGCGCAGCTTCGCCAGTGGCTCCAGGCCGTGCTCAAGGCCGGTGGGGCGAGCGTGGTCGAGCCGGAGGACCCACGGCTCAACGAGGCGGACGACGCGCTGATGAGTGGCGACCTGGACGCCGCCGAGCAGGCGTACCGGAAAATCCTCGCCGAAACCCCGGCGGACGCCGCGGCCGAGGCCGGGCTGGCCCAGGTGGGACTCGCCCGCCGAGTGGCCGGAGCCGATCCGCAGGCGGCGCTCACCGCCGCGGCGGCCGACCCTGACGATGTCGACGCCCAACTGCTCGCCGCCGACATCGAGGTCCTCAGTGGCCTGGCCGATCAGGCGTACCAGCGCCTGGTCGGGCTGGTACGCCGCACCGCTGGCGACGACCGGGAGAAGGTCCGTCAGCACCTGATCGGCCTGTTCACCATCGCCGGGCCAGAGGATCCCGCAGTCGCATCGGCCCGCCGGGCCCTGGCCAGCGCCCTGTTCTGAGTACCTGCCACGCCAGCGCGGGCCGGCGTGTCGCCGGCCCGCCTTCACCCTCCAAGAGGACGGGAGCCCCGGTGAGCGCGAGGAGTGAGCTTGCGAGCCCCGCAGTCGCGAGCGGAGGGTGGGCTCGGTGAGCGCGAGGAGTGAGCTTGCGAGCCCCGCAGTCGCGAGCGGAGGGTGGGCTCGGTGAGCGCGAGGAGTGAGCTTGCGAGCCCCGCAGTCGCGAGCGGAGGGTGGGCTCGGTGAGCGCGAGGAGTGAGCTTGCGAGCCCCGCAGTCGCGAACGACGGCGGCCCATGATGCGCCGGATCGCCGTCCTCGACGCGCCGAGCAACCTCGGTCTGCGCCCGCCGACGCCCACCTCCGTGCCAGGCTGCGGGAAGGCGCCGGGCGCGCTACGGGACCAGGGGCTGTTGCCCCGGTTGCGCGCCCGTGACGCGGGTTGCCTGACCCCGCCCCGCTACGACGCCGGTGACTGGCGACCCGGCGACGGTGTCTGCCATGCGCGGGAGATCGCCGACTACTCGGCGGCACTGGCCGACCGGATCGGCACGATCATCGACCGGGGAGAGTTCCCGGTGGTCCTCGGCGGCGACTGCTCGATCCTGCTCGGCTCGGCGCTGGCCATGCACCGGCTGGGTGAGGCGGTCGGCGGCCGGATCGGGTTGATCTTCGTCGATGGCCATTCCGACTTCCGGCACCCTGGCAACGCCTCGTACGTGGGTGCGGCGGCGGGTGAGGATCTCGCCCTGGTGACCGGTCGGGGCCAGGCCGACCTGGCGGCCATCGAGGGCCGGCGACCATACTTCCGGGACGTCGATGTGGTGGTGCTCGGCATCCGCGCCCAGGACGAGTATCGGCTTGACCTGCAGGCCGCCGGAATCATCACCCGGCCGGTGCCGGCGCTCCGCGCCGAGGGCGCGGCGCGTACCGCCCAGTGGGCGCACGAGCAGTTGGCCGACTGCGCCGGCTATTGGGTGCACGTCGACGTGGACGTGCTCGACCCGGCTGTGATGCCGGCGGTCGACGCGCCCGACCCGGGCGGCATCGCCTTCGCCGAGCTGGAGATTCTGCTCGCCGGTCTGGTCGACACCCCGCACTGCCTCGGTATCGAGCTGACCGTCTTCGACCCCGACTACGACCCGGACGGCGCGTACGCCGCGGAGATCGTCAACACCGTGGTATCCGGCCTGCATCCGGTGACCGCTCCCGGTTCGGCGCCACCTCGGTCGCGTCCCGAGGAGAGTCCCCGTACCACCCCCGGTCCGCGCCGGAGCATCGATCAGCCCAGCCCACGGGACGCGCCGGCACCGGTCGACCGCGGTCAGGCCGACGACCATGACCCGAGCGGCGGTGGCGCGGGCGGTGGCAGCGCGGGTGGCGATGACGTGGCCGATGGTGGTGTGGCCGATGGTGACCTGGGTGGCACCGGTGTCTCGACGGGAGCCGTTCGTCCGGCGACCGCCGCCGGCGGGCCGGCCGCCTGACCCACCCATGGCCGTTCCCGGCCGCCCCGAGGTCTCAGTGGTCGGCGTTGTGCCTGTCGTGAGGGTACCGGGCCGCCTGACGATGCATGCCTCGATCACGGTGACCTCGCTGACGTGACGCTCCGTGAGGTCGGCGAGGACGACTAGTCGTCTGCTCGCCGGGCAAAACCATGACTGTCCGCCGAGCAGGTACAGGCCGGCTTGAGTAGTTGAGGCCAGGGCGATCTGGCGGGCCGAGGGCCTGACCGGTCGCGTGGGGCAGGACAGGGTCAAGGCAGAGGGGTCGGTCCAGTCGGGCCGGACAGGGGCAGGCTCGGGCCGGGGCGGACCGAGGTGGCAGGCGGGAAGGGCTGAGGCGTTCAGTCGGGTAGGGCACGTAGGAAACTCTCGGCGATCGGTACCGCGGTGCCGCTGCCCGAGCCGCCCTTCTCGACGAAGACGGCGAAAGCCACGTCGCCCTGCCAGCCGACAAACCAGGCGTGGGTGTTGTCCGGGTTGTCGTCGTACTCGGCGGTGCCGGTCTTGCCGTGCACCGGCTCGCCCGGCACATCCCGCAGCGCCGTGCCGGAGCCGCTGGTGACCACCTCGCGCATCATCTCCTGGACCGCCGTGACCGCCTCGGGCTTCAACTGCGGTCCCGGCCCGGGGGCCGAAGCCGG
Source organism: Micromonospora sp. ATLC16 (assembly GCF_057196645.1). Lineage (NCBI taxonomy): Bacteria > Bacillati > Actinomycetota > Actinomycetes > Micromonosporales > Micromonosporaceae > Micromonospora > Micromonospora sp. ATLC16. The sequence goes on along the minus strand of NZ_JBXUOW010000006.1, from coordinate 34,697 downwards.
CACCGGATCCAGCAACAGCTTCGGCGGGACGAACTGGCCCCTGGCCACGGCCGCGGTCGCCGCCGCCATGGCCAGCGGGCTGACCACAGTGGTGCCCTGACCGATCGCCGCGGCGGCCTGTTCGGTGGCGCCGCCGTTCGCCGAGACCTTGCCGGTGAAAGCGTCGAGCCCCAGGTCTCCCCACTCGCCTTCCAGGCCGAGGGTGCGTCCGGCGACGGCCAGACCGTCCGCGCCCAACTGAGGGGCGAGCGCGGCGAAGGCAGTGTTGCACGACTTGGCGAAGTCGGTGCGGAACGGCACCTCGCCCAGGGCGAAGTTGTCGGAGTTCTTGAAGGAACGTCCTTCCACGACGACCCTCTTCCGGCAGGCGACGGTGGTGTCGGGGGTTACCGCCCCGCGTTCGATCAGCCCGAACGCGCTGACCATCTTGAAGGTGGAGCCGGGTGGCACCTGCGCGGTGAAGGCCAGGTTCTCCCCGGCGGCACCGGGGCCGTTGGCGGCGGCGAGTACGGCGCCGTCGGTGACCCGTACGGCCACCAGGGCGGAGCGTCGGCGTTCGCCGCGCAGCGCCCGGTCGGCGGCGTTCTGGGTGGTCACGTCGAGCGTGGTACGAACTGGCTGGCCGGGCTGGGGCTCACGGCGGAACACCTCGGTGCCTGTCGATTCCACGGTGCCGTCCGGCCCGGCGCGGTTGATCACGACGGCCAGCCCCGGTACGCCGCGTAGTCGTTCGTCCCAGCGGCCCTGCAATCCTCCGTGGCCGACGAGGTCGCCGGGGGAGTAGCGCTCGGGGTGGTTGGCGAGGTCCTCGGCGTACGCGGGGTCGACGGTTCCGAGCACCGCCCGGGCGAACTCGCGGGTGGGTGCGAGGTCCAGCTTGTCGGTCGGGAACTTCGTCCCGGACAGGGGGTAGATGCGGGACTTGATCTGCCGGTACGCCTCGTCACGCAGAGTGACCACCTCGACGAACGCGTCCGGTTTCGCCTCCTTCAGCCGCTTCGGCAGGTCCGACAGGTCGACCGGCGGGGTGATCGCCGGCCGGATGGCGCGGAACGCGGCGTCCAGTTCGCGGATCATGGCCTTGACGTCGGTCACCTCGTTGGGCTGCAACCCCACCCGGACCACGCTGCGGGGCGCCACGATCGGCTCGCCGGCACCGTCGAGCACGGTGGCCCGGGGCGCACGGTCCCGCCGCAGCCCCAACCGGTCGCCCCGGGTGAGCTGTTCCTGAACGATCTGCGGCTCCCAGATCACCTGCCACTTGTCGTCGCGGCCCTGGCTGAGTCGCAGCGGACGGTCGTACGTCCAGAGCGTCCCGCCGGGTAGCGTCCACTCGGCGCGGATGGTGGCGGTGGCGGTGTCCCGGACCACCTCGGGATCGCCCTGGCGGGTCAGCGCGAGCGGAGCGTCGACGAGTCCCCCGGAGAGTTCCCGGATCTCCCGGACGACGTCGGCTGCGGGAATCTTCGCGCCGGTCGGGTCGACGAGACCTACCGCGTTCAGGTCGCCCTTGCGCCAGCCGTCGAGGAAGGCCTCGACGGTGCGCTGCGGGCCGTCCTCGCCAGAGCAGGCGACCAGGCTGGCAGCTATGACCAGGCAGGTGATGACCACGCCAAGTGGTGACCGGCTGTGGCGTTGTCGACGCGGAACGCACATTTGGTGCTCCCTCCCGGTCTGCTGTTCCGCACGCTAGTACGCCGGGGCGGCGGCCACTGTCCCGGACGGGCCTGGTCAGGAGAAAAGACGGTCTCGTGACGGTGTGATGAACAACATCAGGCGGGGTACTCCGAACCCGGTCGAACCTCGTACCGCAAAGGGTGAGAGGACGGCGTCGGAGATCCGGACGTCCGGCCGGTGGTCCGCCGATGGAGGAAACGATCGGTCGGCCTAGGCTTGGCGGCAGACTGACCCACAGTGTTGTGGGTCGAGGGGAGTGGCACCGATGGACCGGCGTCCGGCGATCAAACCGGAACCCGACCTCCGGCAGGTTGACACCGGCCGGGACGACAGTTTCGACACGGCGACCGACGGGGACGGTTTCGGTCGGCTAGACACAGGTGCGACCGGGATGACCGGTTCGAGCCTCGACACCCTCTACGACCTGGGACTTCCGCCGGAGGCGCTGGCCGACGACGCGGAGGACGCCGAGTTCGACGAGCCGGTGCCCAACGCCGAGCGACTTGTGGCCCAGGCGGTGTCGCTGGCCGGCGACGACCATGACGCGGCGACCCTGGTGGGCAGGTTCTGGCGGTTCGCGCCGGACGAGGAACTGATCGGGTTCACCGCCGAGGAGATGCTCGACGCCGCTCGCGCGCACCGGGAACTGGCCCGGCAGCGGGTGCCGGGTGAGTTGAAGCTGCGGATCCACTCGCCCGACGCGGAGCAGCACCACAGCGTCATCGAGATCGTCACCGACGACATGCCGTTCCTGGTCGACTCGGTGACCGCCCTGCTCAACACCCATCATCTGGACGTCCACCTGCTGGTGCACCCGCTGGTCGTGGTGCGCCGGGAGCCGTTGGGTCGGCTGGTCGAGGTCGCCGCCGACGTGGAGCCGGACGATGCGATCTCCGGTGACCTGGTCGAGAGCTGGATGCGGATCGAGATCGACCCGGTCCGTGACCCTGAGGAGCGGGACAAGCTACGCCGGGAACTGCAACGGGTGCTGACCGACGTGCGGGAGGCCGTGGAGGACTGGCCGAAGATGCGCCAGCGCGCCCTCGCCCTCGCCGATGAGTTGGCTGCCGCGCGGACCAGCGACAACCGGCCACCGGTGCCGGAGAAGGACATCACCGACTCGGTGGAGCTGCTGCGCTGGCTCGCACACGATCACTTCACCTTCCTCGGGTACCGGGAGTACCGGCTGGTGCCGGACTCGGCCGAGGGCGGGTCGGCGCTGGAAGCGGTGCTCGGCACCGGACTGGGCATCCTGCGTCAGGACTCGCCGGAGGCGCGGGCGTTGTCCTCGATGACGCCGGAGGCGCACGAGAGAGTCACCGAGAAGCGCCTGCTGATCATCACGAAGGCGAACTCGCGGGCCACCGTGCACCGCTCGGCGTACCTCGACTACATCGGCTTCAAGATCTTCGACGAGGACGGCGAGGTGGTGGGCGAGCGGCGATTCCTGGGCCTGTTCTCCAACGCCGCGTACCGGACCAGTGTCCAGGAGTTGCCGGTGGTCCGGCGCAAGGTCGCCGAGGTGCTTGACCGCTCCGGACTGAGCCTGCGCAGCCACTCCGGCAAGGATCTGATGCAGATCCTGGAGACGTACCCGCGCGACGAACTGTTCCAGATCAAGACCGACGACCTGTACCACGCGGTCGTCGGGGTGTTGCGGATGGCCGGTCGCCGGCAGCTGCGGGTGTTCCTGCGCCGGGACGCGTACGGGCGGTTCATCTCCTGTCTGATCTACCTGCCCCGGGACCGGTTCACGACCCAGAACCGCCTGCGCATGCAGGACATCCTGCTGCGTGAGCTGAACGGTGTCGGGGTGGACTACACCACCCGGGTGACCGAGTCGATGCTGGCCCGGGTGCACTTCATCGTGCGGACCGACCCGACGAGCCCGCCCGGCGAAGTCGACGCCGACCTGCTGGCCGAGGAATTGGCCGACGCCACCCGGTTGTGGGACGACGACTACCGGCTGGTGCTGGAACGCAAGCTCGGCGACGAGCAGGCCAAGCACCTGTTCGGCCGGTACGCCGACGCGTTTCCGGAGGGCTACAAGGACGGGCACACGCCGTACGAGGCGATGAAGGACCTGGCCAAGCTGGAGCTGCTGGAGGAGCCCGGCCAGCTGGAGATGCACCTGTTCCGCAAGCAGTTGGCGCCGCGTGCCGCCGGCCGGGGTCCGGACGTCGACGAGTCGATGGACGTGCGGTTCAAGGTGTACCGCTACGGCGAGCCGATGATGCTCTCGGCGGTGCTGCCGGTGCTGCACTCACTCGGTGTGAAGGTGGTCGACGAGCACCCGTACGAGGTGGAACGGGTCGACGGCCGGATCTGGCTCTACGACTTCGGGCTACGGCTGCCCGAGGGGCACCAGGAACTGGCCGAGGTGCGCCCGCACGTGGAGAACGCCTTCGCGGCGGCGTGGCGGAGCGAAGCCGAGGTGGACCGCTTCAACGAGCTGGTGTTGCTCGCCGGGCTGACCTGGCGTCAGGTGGTGGTGCTGCGGGCGTACGCGAAGTACCTGCGACAGACCGGCACGGTGTTCTCGCAGGACTACATGGAGTCCACCTTCATCGCGTACCCGCACCTGGCCACGTTGTTGGTGCAGCTCTTCGAGGCGCGGTTCGAGCCGGGTCCGGTCGACGCCGAGCAGCGCCAGCGGCGGGGCGCCGAACTGGTGACCGAGATCCGCGCCGCGCTCGACGACGTGGCCAGCCTCGACCAGGACCGGATCCTGCGGTCGTACCTGAGCCTGATCCAGGCCACCCTGCGGACCAGCTTCTACCAGCGGCCGGTGGGCGGGCGACCCAAGCCGTACGTCGCCTTCAAGCTCGACCCGCAGGCGATCCCCGAGTTGCCCGCGCCGCGACCGAAGTTCGAGATCTTCGTGTACTCGCCCCGGTTCGAGGGTGTGCACCTGCGGTTCGGGCCGGTGGCCCGGGGCGGTCTGCGCTGGTCCGACCGGCGGGAGGACTTCCGTACCGAGGTGCTCGGTCTGGTCAAGGCGCAGATGGTGAAGAACGCCGTGATCGTGCCGGTGGGCGCGAAGGGCGGCTTCGTGCTCAAGCAGAAGCCGGGTGACCGCGACGAGGCGGTGATCTGCTACAAGGAGTTCGTCTCGGCCCTGCTGGATGTCACCGACAACATCGTGGCCGGTGAGATCGTGCCGCCCGACGACGTGGTCCGGCACGACGGCGACGACCCGTACATGGTGGTGGCGGCGGACAAGGGCACCGCCACCTTCTCCGACACCGCCAACGCGATCTCGACGGCGCACAACTTCTGGCTGGGTGACGCCTTCGCCTCCGGCGGCTCGGCCGGCTACGACCACAAGAAGATGGGCATCACCGCCCGAGGTGCGTGGGAGTCGGTCAAGCGGCACTTCCGGGAGATGGGGCACGACACTCAGAGTCAGGACTTCACCGTGGCCGGGGTCGGCGACATGTCCGGTGACGTCTTCGGCAACGGCATGCTGTTGTCGGAGCACATCCGGCTGGTGGCCGCGTTCGACCACCGGCACATCTTCCTGGACCCGGACCCGGACCCGGCCACCTCGTACGCCGAACGCAAACGGCTGTTCGACTTGTCCCGGTCCACCTGGGAGGACTACAACGCCGAGCTGATCTCGGCCGGGGGTGGGCTCTACCCGCGTACGGCGAAGTCGGTGCCAGTGTCACCGCAGGTCCGTGCCGTGCTCGGGCTCGACGACGATGTCGACCAGCTCAGCCCGCAGGAGTTGATGAAGGCCATCCTCACCGCGCCTGTCGATCTGTTCTGGAACGGCGGCATCGGCACCTACGTCAAGGCGTCCAGCGAGACCAACGACCAGGTGGGCGACAAGTCCAACGACGCGATCCGGGTGGATGGTCGCAGCCTGCGCTGCCGGGTGGTCGGTGAGGGCGGCAACCTGGGCTTCACCCAGCACGGCCGGATCGAGTACGCCCAGGCGGGCGGCCGGATGTACACCGACTTCATCGACAACGCGGCCGGGGTGGACTGCTCCGACCACGAGGTGAACATCAAGATCCTGCTGAACACCGCGGTCGCCGACGGTGAGCTGAGTGTCCCCGAGCGGGACGAGCTGCTCGCCCGGATGACCGACGAGGTCGCGGAGCTGGTGCTGCGGGACAACTACGACCAGGCTCGGGCGATCAACAATTCTCAGGCCCAGGCGACCTCGCTGCTTCCGGTGCACCGACGGATGATCATCGAGCTGGAGCGTGCCGGCGTCCTGGATCGGTCGCTGGAGGCGCTGCCACCGGACGAGGAGTTGGCGGTACGCACCGAGTCCGGGTTGACCGCGCCGGAGTTCGCCGTGCTGCTGGCGTACGTGAAGATTGCCCTGGAAAAGGAGATCCTCACCGACGGGCTGCCCGACGAGGAGTGGACCGGCGAGGTGCTGGTCAACTACTTCCCGACGCCGATGCGGGAACGGTTCGCCGACCGGATGAACCGGCATCGGCTGCGCCGCGACATCGTGACCACGGTGTTGGTCAACGAAGCCATCAACCGGGGCGGGATCTCGTTCGTCTTCCGGGTCGTCGAGGAGACCGCCGCGACGGCGGCGGACGTGATTCGGGCGTACGTGGTGGTCCGCGAGGTCTTCGGACTGCGCGAGCTGTGGGACGCGGTCGAGGCACTTGACAACCGGATCGATCTGGAGTTGCAGACCAGCGTCTATCTCGACACCCGGCGGCTGCTCGACCGGGCGGTGCGGTGGCTGGTGACCAACCGCCGCTCGCCGATCGACGTGCCGGCCGAGATCGCCCGGCTGCGGGACGGGATCACCCGGCTGCTGCCTCAGATGGAGACGCTCTTCTACGGCAGCGAACGCGAGTCGATCGTGGCACACATCGACTCCATGACCGAGCGCGGGGTGCCGCGTGAGCTGGTCGAGCGCAGTACCCGCCTGATGTACAGCTTCGGTCTGCTGGACGTGGTGGAGACCGCGACCCGCACCCGACGGGACGTCGCTGAGGTTGCCGCGGTCTACTTCGTGCTCTCCGACCGGTTCCGGGTGGACTCGCTGCTGTCGAAGATCTCCCTGCTGCCGCGCGAGGACCGCTGGCAGACGCTCGCGCGGATGGCGCTGCGGTACGACCTGTACGCCGCACTCGCCGCGCTCACCGCGGAGGTGCTGGACTCCACGCCGGGTGCCCTTTCGCCGCAGGAGCGGGTACAGCAGTGGGAGCAGTCGAATGCGACCTCGATCCACCGTGCCGAACGGGCGATGGGCGAGTTCGACGAGTCCCGTGCCGACCTTGCCGCACTCTCGGTCCTGCTCCGCCAGATCCGCACCCTGGTCCGCACCTCCGCCGCCACCTGACCCACTCCCACCATCGCGATCATGCAGTTGTGGCGCTCCGAACGCGTGGATAACCGGCTTTTGTCCGGTGTCACAACTGCATGATCGGCGGGGCCTGGTGGGGTGGGGGTGGGTGGGGGTGGGGGTGGGTGGGGTGGATCAGGATGTGAGGGAGGCGAAGACGATCACGTTGTCGGGATAGTCGCCGGTTGCCTCGTCGAACTGGCCGCCGCAAGTGATCACCCGAAGGCCCGGGCGGTCGCTGGGGCCGTACACCTGCTCGGTGGGGAAGGCGTCCTTCGGGTACGAGGCCACCGAGTCCACCCGGAAGGTAGCCGTCCGGCCGTCGGCCCGTTCGACGCTGACGGTGTCGCCGGGCTGTAGGGCGCCGAGGGAGAAGAAGACGGCGGGACCGATCGCGGCCGAGTCGACGTGACCGACGATGACCGAGTTGCCCGGCTCGCCGGGGCTCGGGCCGGGCTCGTACCAACCGGCGAGCAGCGCCTGGTCCAGCGGAGGCACCTGGACGGTGCCGTCGGAGTTTGTGCCGAGCGTCATGATGTTGGCCCGGACCCCGATGCGGGGGATGTTGATGCTGGTGGGAGCGGCACGGGGTAGCCCGGACGACACTCGCTGCGCGCCGTTGAGGCCGGCCTCGGCGGACGGATTCGGGGACGGGGCGCTCGTCCCCGCCATGGGCTGCGGTGGGCGCGGCGAGTCGGTGGTCTTCAGCGCGGCGCCGATGAGGCCGGAGCCCATCATGGCGAGCAGGACGACGATGGCGGCGCCGACGGCACGCCACGGTCCACCGTGACGGCCGCCGGCCCCACTCGTCGTCGCGTCAGGCCGCGAACTCATCGGTCCGACGACGGCGCATCAGCACGAGGCCACCGAGGGCAGCCGCGCCGACCAGGCTCGCCCCGGCGGTGGCCAGGCCACGGTCGGCACCGGTGACGATGCCACCGTCGCCGCCGTCGACCCCACCGTTCGGCAGGACGACCAGTTCGCCCGTGCCACAGGAGCCCTCCAACTCGTACGTGCCGGGCTTGGTGTCCTCGGCGACCTGGGCCTCGCCGTAGTAGACGAAGTCCTTCTCGTGCTCCCAGCTGTCCTTGCCGCGCTCGTCGGCTTCGTCCGCCGCCCAGTCGCGCTCGCCGGAGCGGTCTTCGCCTTCGCTGGACCAGTCGCTCTCGTCCGACTTGCCGGACCAGTCGTCCTTGTGCGACTCGGCGGAGTCCGCGCCGCTCTCGTCCTGGCCCTTCCAGTCCTTCTCGTCCTGGCCCTTGGAATCGCGGCCACTTTCGGCGTCCTGGCCGTGCTCGTCGCCCTTCCAGTCGTCGTGCACGTCAGCGCCGCCGCCCCAACCGCCGCCGGACTCGCCCTCGGCCGGCTGCGAACGCTCGTGGCCGGACCAGCCCTCGCTGTCCTTGCCGCCTTCGGCGGTGCCGTTCTCCTCGCGCCAATCCTTGTGGTCGCCACGCGAGTCGCCGTTCCGGGCCGTTTCGAGCTTGACCTTCCCGGTGACCTTTGACCAGACGAAGGGGTGCTCCTGCTCCTTGGTGCAGATCTGCATGAGCTTGACCTCTTCGCCCGCCTTGACGGCGTGCGGCCTGGCGAAGACCTTGCCTTCGTCCGTCTGCGGTTGGCTGTCGGCGTACGCGGCCCCTGGCGCGAACACCAGCAGAGAGGCGCTGCCGAGGGCAGCACCCGCAACGACCTTCCCCAGAATCTTCTTAGCCATGACCTGTGTCACTCCATCCCTGTTGTCCTGCGGCCGGCAACAACCGAGCCAGAACCGACGTTAGACCGTTTCATGGCTTATGCAGGGAAAATTCGCGTTCTGCCATTAGTTCGGTATGCCAGGTTCTACCGCTCCGCTTGCCCCGGGTGCGCCGGCTTGTCCGGCGCCTGGGGGGATGGGTGGTGCAGTGCTTGCCAGGGCGACCCATCCGCGTTGTAGTGGTGTTGGGGTTTTTGCCCCGGTAGGGTTTCGAAAATATCGAACCATTGCCATGGAAGCGCTCCCATGCAAGAATCGCAGCACGCGGTGAGCAGAGCCACATCGCGTAGGCAGGTGTCGAGGGCATCCGGTTCGCCGGACGACCACCTGGCCGCCGACCGGTGACTCCGGTCGTCGCACCACCACCAACGCCCGTCCGGGTCGGGCGCTCCCGAAGAATCCCGTTGGCGCCGACGGCCGTCCGCGTAGGACGTCCTTCGGGCCACGTGCCGGGCCGTACGCGGATCCGGTCTCGCCCAAGGAGATCAGTGGCATGAATGTGTGGAGAAGGCTGTCCGGTCGACGCCGGGCCGTCGCGCTGGCCGGCGCGAGCGCGCTGGTCGCGGGCGGTTTGGTGACGCTGCCGGTGACCGCGGCGCACGCGGCGACTCAGTGCGACGTGTCGTACACGACCAACGACTGGCAGGGCGGCTTCACCGCCAACGTCACCATCAGGAACGTCGGTGACGCGCTCAGCAACTGGACGCTCGGCTTCACGTTCCCCGACGCCAACCAGCGGCTCGTCCAGGGCTGGTCGGCCCGGTGGAGCCAGTCGGGCCGTAACGTGACCGCGCAGAACGAGTCGTGGAACGGAAACCTGGCCACCGGCGCCAGCATCGGCATCGGCTTCAACGGCTCGTGGAGCGGCAGCAACCCCAAGCCCACCTCGTTCACCGTCAACGGCGTTGCCTGCAACGGCGGCACGACGCCGACCACGCCGCCGCCCACCACGCCGCCGCCGACGACCCCGCCGCCGACGACCCCGCCCCCCACCACGCCACCGCCCACCACGCCACCGCCCACCACGCCACCGCCCACCACGCCGCCGCCGACGACCCCGCCGCCCGGCACCAAGGTGGACAACCCGTACCTGAACGCCCAGGGCTACGTGAACCCGGAGTGGAAGGCAAGGGCCGAGTCGGTCACCGGCGGTAGCCGGGTGTCGAACAACCCGACCGCAGTCTGGATCGACCGGATCGCGGCGATCGAGGGTACCGACAACAGCCAGTCCAACGGCCCGATGGGGATCCGGGACCACCTGGACGAGGCGCTGGAGCAGAACGCCGACTACATCCAGTTCGTCATCTACAACCTGCCCGGCCGCGACTGCGCGGCGCTCGCCTCCAACGGTGAGCTGGAGGCGGACGAGCTGCCGAGGTACAAGGCCGAGTACATCGACCCGATCGCGGCGATCCAGGGTGACCCGAAGTACCGCAACATCAGGATCATCAACGTCATCGAGGTCGACTCGCTGCCGAACCTGGTGACCAACACCTCCGGCAACGCGGGTGGCACCGTCATGTGCGACACGGTCAAGGCCAACGGCGCGTACGTGCAGGGTGTCGGCTACGCCCTGGCCACGCTGGGCGCGTACTCGAACGTGTACAACTACGTCGATGCCGCTCACCACGGCTGGATCGGCTGGGACAGCAACTTCACCCCGACCGCCCAGATCCTGAAGGAGGCCGCCACGGCCTCCGGCAGCACGGTCAACCACGTGCACGGCTTCATCGTCAACACCGCGAACTACTCGGCGACCCTCGAGCCGTATGTCAAGATCAGCGACTCGGTGAACGGCCAGACGGTGCGGCAGTCGGACTGGATCGACTGGAACCAGTACAACGACGAGCAGAGCTTTGCTCAGGCGTTCCGTCAGGAACTGGTCGGGCAGGGCTTCCCCAGCGGTATCGGCATGCTGATCGACACCTCGCGTAACGGCTGGGGCGGCCCCGACCGGCCCACCAGCGCGGGCCCGACGACCAGCGTGAACGCCTACGTGGATGGTGGCCGCGTCGACCGCCGCATCCACCCTGGTAACTGGTGCAACCAGTCCGGTGCGGGTCTGGGCGAGCGGCCGAAGGCCGCTCCGGCCTCCGGCATCGACGCGTACGTCTGGATCAAGCCTCCGGGCGAGTCGGACGGCTCCAGCAGCGAGATCCCGAACAACGACGGCAAGGGCTTCGACCGGATGTGCGACCCGACCTACACCGGTAACGACCGCAACGGCAACAGCATGAGCGGTGCCCTGCCGGACGCCCCGATCTCGGGCGCCTGGTTCCCGGAGCAGTTCGCCGAGCTGATGGCCAACGCATACCCGCCGCTGTCCTGACGGGCACAGGCATACCTGCCGCCGACAGTAGGTGAGGCGCTGCGGCGGCAGGTCACCCGGGCCCCTGGTCCGACCGCACCGGTCGGACCAGGGGCCCCTCGCGCCGCCTGCGCCACGGTTGCCGTCACCCGCTCGACGGCGTTGGTACGCCGCAACCGGCTACCGCCGCCCCGGCGAGGGCCCACCGTGGCGCGGGCGGGTCAGGGAACCGTCTTCTCGATCGCCGTACGGCCGGTCTCGTCCAACTCGCGTCGGGCCCGCTCTATGTTCTCGGCGGTGAGGTCCTGCCCCCGGGCCATCACCAGGTCCTCCGGCTCCCAGGGCTGCTCCGCCCCGGTGCGGACGTTGTCCCCGCCGGCACCCGTGCCGGTGCCCGTCGCACCGGTCCCGGCGGCGTACGGATCGGCGATGATGTCGTCGGTCGGCCCGCTTCCGGTCGGATCATCCGGTTCGGCGAACGTCGGATTGTCCCGGTCGGGACCGCCCCCGGTCATCAGCTGAGGAACGGTGCTGTCGTCGTCGACCGCCGCAGCCGCCTCGGGGCGCTCCTCCAGCGGTCGTTGCCGATCACGATCCGTCATCGCTGCTGCCCTCCTGTCCGCGGCGCTCTCCGGCCCTGTTGGGCGTACCCGCCTCGCCGGTGGCCATGCCTGTCGGTGGTACGCCGAAGGCGGGTGCCCCGGATCCGGAGCACCCGCCTTCGGGTGAAACGTCGTGGTGCTGAACTGCCGCCGGTCAGCGGCCGAGTACCCGGTCGAGGAAGTCCCGGTACTCGCGTACGGCCACCCGCAGCTGCTCGGTGTCGGACGAGCTGGCCTCCTGCCAGCCGCCGAGCTTGTTGCGGTGCTCGGCCAGCGCGGCCGAGAGCGCCTCCATGGCCTCCTCCACCAGTGACTGTGCCTCGCCGGCAGCCGCCCGGGGGTCGTCCACAAAGCGCAGTTGGACGTCGCGCCAGCGGTCCCGGAAGCCCTGTGCGGTCGCGCCGTCGAACAGGGTCGCCGCTCCGGTCGGAACCGCCGCCCCGGGGCTGGTCGTGTCCTCGCCCGGGGTCTGCGTGTCGGGGTCGACCATCGTGGGTGTGGCACTGCCGTAGCCGGTACCGCCCGCCTCCGCCGTCTCGTCGTCCGCCGCCGTCGGTGGGGAGTCGTCGTCCGTCGCCCGGTCCACGTCGACGGGGCTGTCGGTCAGCCGGTCGTCCGCCGTGCCGTCGGCGTCGGCGTCGGTCGAAGCCTCGACGTCGGCGTCGGTCGAAGTCTCGAGGTCGGTGTCGTCGAGGTCATCGTCGGTGTCGTCGCCGGTCCGGTCGAACTCGGCCGTCGGGTCCGCCCGCCGTCCCTCCCGCTCACCGTCGACCGCGCCGTCACCAGGTTGGGCGGTGTCCTCCTCGCGCGGGTCGCGCTCGTCCTCGGGGCGCGGACTGGCCAGTGCGGACGCGGCGACCGCGCCACCGACGGTGGTCGCGCCGAAGGTGGTTGGCGTCGGACCCGGCTCGTGGAATTCGGCCCGCTCGCTGTCGGAGCCGGGACGGCCGTCCCAGGGGCGGCCCCGGTCGGTCTCCGACACGTCGTGATCCGTCGGCTCGTCGACGGTGTCGACCCCGTCGTGCGTCTCCCGGTCGTCCTCGGTGGCCGGCACCGCCACCGGGGCGGAGCGTACGGCCTCGGGGTGGTCGTTGTTGAGCTGCTGCTCTTCCTGCCGCATGGTGATCTCCTCAGCGGTTGGTGGCGTCGTGGGCGGCGTCGGGGTGGCGCTGTTCCGGCGCCCCCGCAGCGACCGGCGGCTCCTCGCCGAGCAGGTCACTGAAGAGAGCGCGGTAGTGGACGACGGCCTGGCGGAGATCCTCGGTGCCGGCCTCGCCCCGGGAGTTGCGCAGATGGATCTCGTGCGCGTCGCGGTAGTGGCTGAGCGTGCGCGCGTGCTCGACGGAGAGATGGGAGATCTGGTCGTCGAACTCACCGGTGGGGTAACCGCGTTCGGCGATGAGCCGGCTGACCAGTTCGTCGGCCTGCCCGACGGTCTCGGCAGGAGAGTCGACGAAACGTACCTGAAGCTCCTCCCACGCCTCGGTGTACCGGGCACGCGATTCGGGGGTGAGCGGGACCAGTTCGAGTTCGGCGTGCCGGCGCTCCCGGTCCCGCAACTCGCGCTCGGCGGCGCTGCGGCTGTCCTGCTCGGCGACGACGTGGTCGTACTCGGGGCCGAAACGCTGCCGGAGCGCCCGGCGACGGCCGGCCACGACGACGGCGACGGCGGCGATGGCGGCGACCACCAGGATGACGATGGCGATGACGATTATCTGCGTGGGCGACATGGCTCCTCCTTCGCCTGCAGGTATTCCCGCCACCCACTGATCGCCAATCCCGTTTCGGAGCACTTTCCTGGCCCGACCTGGCTGCCCGTGGGCTGGAAAACCGACAGGCAGTTCGTCGCCGGGACGTTCGGCGACGTACCGGTAGTCTCGACGGACGGTAGTGCGGCCGGCGCGGATTACGTATCCTGCCCAAGGCGCCCGAGCCGGCGTCCCGGTGGGACGACCGGGGCGCGCCCGGTGACGGCGCTGCCCGGCTGTGCCGGAGCCCTTCCAGCCACCCTTCCGGGCGAGGTCCGATTGAACACCCGCGACTGGCCGATCCGCTCGAAGCTGGCTGCGTTGGTCGTCGTGCCGGTGACCGCGCTGCTGGCACTGTGGATCTTCGCGACCACGCTCACCTTCGGGCCCGCGCTCGATCTGCTCGCCGCCCGTACCCTTCTGTACGACCTCGGCCGGCCCGGTGAGACCGTGGTGGCCGAGCTGCAACGGGAACGACGGCTCTCGGTGGTCCATCTCGCCTCGCCCCGCACCGAGTGTGGACAGCCGCCGGCCAACTGCGTGCTGCCCGCCCTGATGGAACAACGGGTCCGCACCGACACGGCAGTCGCCGAGTTGCGTCGGCGGGTCGGTGGGGAGCAGCTGCGGGACGCCGCCGGAGAGCTGCTCGAAGCCCGGCTCGATCGCTTCATCGGTGAGCTGGACGCGTTGCCGGCCGGCCGTGGCTTCATCGATCGTCGTGATCTCGACCGCGCCGGTGCCGTCGGCCTCTACAGCGCAATGATCTCCTCGGCCTTCGAGACCTTCACCGCCCTGGCCAACCTGCCGGATCACGATCTCAACCGCGAGGCGTTGGCGCTGACCAGCCTCGGTCGCTCACGGGAACTGCTGGGACAGACCGACGCGCTGTTGGCCGGTGTGCTGACGGCCGGTGGGTTCGCCGAGGGCGAGCACACCCTGTTCGTGCAGGGCATCGGCAATCAGCGGTTCCTGGCCGAGGCCGCGGTGGCCGACCTGCCCGAGGCGGACCGGACCGCGTACCAACGGCTGACCGAGCAGGAGGCATTCGATCGGTTGCGGGCGATGCAGGACGACATCGTGACCGCGGATCCGTCGGCCCGGCCCCGGCTCGACCCGCAGGTTTGGCAGACGAGCTACGACACGGTGCAGCAGTCGCTGCGAGACTTCGAACTGACCCAGGCGGACGGACTTGCCGACCGGTCCGTGCCGATGGCGGTTCGGACCATGGTGCGGCTGGCCGCCGCCGGCCTGCTCGGCCTGATCGCCGTCGTGCTCTCGCTGGTGGTGGCGGTCCAGGTCGGCCGCTCCCTCGCGCAACGGCTGACCCGGGTACGCGGCACCCTCGCCGACGCCGAACGGCGTCTGCCGGAGGTGGTGGACCGGCTGCGCAGGGGCGAGCAGGTCGACCTGGCGCGGGAGTCGTCGGTGGCCGATCGGGGCGCCGACGAGATCGGCCAGGTCGCGCAGGCGTTCTCCGAGGTGCACCGGGCCGCCATCCGTTCGGCCATGGTCGAGGTGAGCCTGCGGCACGGACTCAACGATGTCTTCCTGAACGTCGCGCGGCGCAGCCAGGGGCTCGTGCACCGTCAGTTGGCTCTACTCGACCGGTTGGAGCGCGACGCGGAGGATCCCGATCACCTGGCCGAGCTGTTCCGTGTCGACCACCTCGCCACCCGGCTGCGGCGGCATGCGGAGGACCTCGTCATCCTTGCTGGGGCCACACCAGGACGGGGCTGGCGTAACCCGGTCGCGATGGTGGACCTGATCCGTGGGGCGATCTCCGAGGTCGAGTCGTACGACCGGGTCGACATCACCACCGTGCAGCCCGCCGGCACGGTCGGCCGGGTGGTGGGGGACATCATCCACCTGCTCGCCGAGCTGATCGAGAACGCCACGACGTTCTCGCCGCCCGATTCCCGGGTCGAGATCTCCGGGGCGCACGTGGCCCATGGCTACGCCCTCTCCGTCACCGACGAGGGCCTCGGCATGAGCGAGGCGGTCGTCGACGAGGCGAACCGGAAGCTGGCTCGGTCGCCGGAGTTCGATCCCACCGAGACCGCCCGGCTGGGGCTGTTCGTGGTGGCGCGACTGGCCGCCCGGCACGACGTCCGGGTGCGGTTGCGTCGGTCGGAGGGTGCCGGACTCACGGCTGTGGTGCTCATCCCGACCGAGCTGATCACCGAGGAACCGTCGCCGTTGCCCGGCCCGGAGGCGCTGGCCGGCGACGACCGGGGCGCCACGCCGGAGCAGCGGAGGCTGGTCCGGGCCACGCGGCTGACCACGGTGCCCCGACCGCGAACCCGCACCGTCGAACGCGGCACGGCGGTATCGACCGGCGCCCCGGTCCCCGGCGCACCGACGTCCGGCGCGACTGCCCGGGCTCCGGGCGGACGCTCGACGGTCGGGCCCGCGGAGGCCGACGGCCTGCCTCGTCGGATCCGTCGCCGCGACGCCGGCACCGCCGGCGCCGCCCCATCGGGCTCGCCGACCGCGTCGGGCACCGAGGCCGTCGCCGTCCCGTCCGGTACCGAGGTGGCATCCGCCGGTCCGTCCGCCGCCGGGACCGGGACGGAACCACAACGAGCAGCGACACGGCCATCCGGGGCCGATGGGGCGTCGGCCGGGTCGGTACCCGCCCACCCGGAGGCACACCGTGGGCTGGATGCGCCCACGATCCAGTTGCCGGCGATGACCGCACCGCCCGTACGGACGGCCGCGCTCGACGCTCCGACCGTCCGACAACCGGTGGTGGCAGCCCGGCCGCGCCGTGATCCGACGCCCCGAAGCCCGGAGGAGGCACGTCGGGTCATGTCGGCGTTGCAGGCGGGCACCGCGCGGGGCCGGCGCGACGCCGTTCGCACCTCGAACCCGGAACCGGGCGGACCGCCACCCGAGAACGTGCCCGACCGGGCCGCGCCGTCCCCGGCGGAGCCGAACCACCAGGCCGGCGCAACTTCCGTGGGCCCGCCCGACCAGGCCCGGACCAGCGCACCGCCCGGATCCCCGGCGGGCGCCGCACCGACGCCGGTGGATTCCCCGACCGCGACTGAGAGGGACGCCTGATGCGATCGACGAGGCATAACGCAGATCTCGACTGGTTGCTGAACGATCTGCTGGAGCGGGTGCCGACCGCGCGGCACGCCGTGGTGCTGTCGGCGGACGGGCTCCTGCTGGGCACCTCCGCCGGCCTGGACGCCGCCGATGCCGAGCACCTCTGCGCGCTGGCGTCCGGCCTGTCCAGTCTCGCCCGGGGTGCGAGCCGGCACCTCACCGGTGGACCGGTCCGGCAGACCGTGGTGGAGATGGAGTCCGCGTACCTCTTCGTCACCGCGGCGGGGCAGGGCGCGTGCCTGGCGGTCGCCAGCGACGCCGACGCGGACATCGGCCTGGTGGCGTACGAGATGGCGATGCTGGTGACCCGGGTGGGCGAGAACCTGCAAGCGCCAGCCCGAGCGTCGGCGGGTGCCACCGATGCGGACTGACTTACCCGAGCATCGACACGAGTGGCTCGACGACGACGCAGGGCCGGTGGTGCGGCCGTACACCCTCACCGGTGGGCGCGTGCGTCCCAGCGCGGACGGGTTCGACCTGGTCGCGTACGTGATGGCGAAGCCGGACCCGGACCTCGCGGCCTACCCGGAGCTGTATCCGGAGCACCGGCTGCTGGTGGAGTTGGCCGGCCGCGGCACCCCCGTCGTGGAACTCGCCGCGGACCTGGACCTGGCGGTCGGCGTGGTCCGGGTGCTACTCGGCGATCTGCTGTCCCGGGGACTGGTCGCCGTGCACCAGCCACCGCGCGCCACATACCTGCCCGACAACAACATCCTCAAGGCGGTGGTCGATGGACTCCGTGCGTTATGACGGCGATCGGCGGGGACATCGGGTGCCCATCGCGCTGAAGATCCTCATCGCCGGCGGTTTCGGCGCCGGCAAGACAACGCTGGTGAGCGCGTTGAGTGAGGTCCGGCCGTTGCAGACCGAGGAGATCCTCACGGGTGCTGGCATCGACACCGACGACGTCTCCGGAGTGGAGGCCAAGTCGACCACCACGGTGGCGATGGACTTCGGGCGGATCACCATCAACGACGATCTTCAGCTGTACCTCTTCGGTACGCCGGGACAGGACCGGTTCTGGTTTCTCTGGGACGAACTGGCGTTCGGTGCGCTCGGTGCGGTGGTGCTCGCCGACACCCGGCGGCTGGCCGACTGCTTCCCCTCGATCGACTATTTCGAGCAGCGGGGCATCCCGTTCGTGGTGGGGGTGAACTGCTTCGACGATTCCCGTCGGTTCAGTCTGGAAGCCGTGCGTAGGGCCCTGGATCTGGACCCGGAGGTGCCGATGGTGCTCTGCGACGCCCGGGACCGGCAGTCCGGCAAGACCGTGCTGATCTCCCTGGTCGAGCACGTCGCCCGGCATCGGGGCGAGCCGGTGCCGACGGCCTGAGTCGACCGGCCGGAGGTCGGTCGGCGGGGCCACGGGCGGCCGGATCGCAGTGCGGAGGTCTAATCCGCCGGTGCCGGGGGAAGGCTTCTGAGATGGTTCGACGGAAACGAGCGGAGGGCGGCAGCCGGTGGCAGGTCGAGGCGAGATCGTTCATATCGGCGGCTACACCGCGCCCAGCGGCGGGCGCGGCACCGGCATCGTCGCCGCGCGTCGGGACCCGCGTACCGGCGAGCTGACGTCGCTGGGCACCGTCGCGGTCACCCCGTCGCCCTCCTTCCTCGCCCGCCACCCGACGCGGCCCGTGCTGTACGCGGTCCACGAGTTGGCCGACGGCCAGATCGGCGCCTGGCAGGTCGGGGCCGACGGTGACCTGTCGTCCATCGGCTCGTGGCCCACCGGTGGCGCGGAGCCGTGCCACCTGGCGGTCGCGCCCGACGGTGGGCACCTGTTCGTGGCCAACTACGGTGGCGGCAGCGTGACGGTCTTCCCGCTCCATCCGGACGGGGTGCCGGGCGAGCGCACCGACGTGGTGGCGCACCAGGGGCACGGGGCCGACCCCGACCGCCAGGACCGTGCCCACGCTCACATGGTGTCGCCGGGCCCGGGTGGGTCGCCGTTGCTGGTGGTCGATCTGGGCACCGACTCGATCTACCGGTACGACCTCGACGCCGCCAGCGGACGACTGGTGCCACGGGCGCCCCGGTTTCGAACCGCCGCCGGGGTGGGTCCTCGGCACCTGGCCCGGCACCCCGACGGGCGGCGCTGCTACGTCTCCGGTGAGCTGGATGGTTCGGTGCTGGCCTACGAGCTGAGCGACGGGGCGCTGCACCAGCGGGGGCGGGTCGACGCCAGCGACCGGGGCGGGCATGTGCAGCCGTCCGAGATCGGAATCGGTCCGGATGGCCGCTTCCTCTACGTCGCCAATCGGGGCGTCGGCACGGTGACCGTCTTCGCTCTCGGTGCGGGCCTGCCGGAAATCGTGGCCGAGGTGGAGACCGGTGGCGGGTGGCCCCGCCACTTCGCGCTTATCGGGGAACACCTCTACGTCGCCGACGAACGGGCGGACATGGTGCGCACTTTCCGGGTCGAGCCGGCCACGGGCGTGCCGGTGGCGGTCGGCGAGCCGTTGCCGATCGCGAGCCCGACTTGCGTCCTGTCCTGATCGTGGGACTGGGACATAGATGTATCCACATTGAGGTTCTGATCCATCACTCAAAGTTACGAAATCGGAGAAACTGTTTCTCCTCTGTAACTTTCGTCCGAACGGCCATGGCAGTAGAACGGTCGGATACGCAAGATGGTCTGCGTGTCAGCAGGCCGCCATCGCATGCGTTCAAGTATTCACGGTGCCGCCGCCGCAGCAGCGGTCGGCGTACTCCTCGTCACCGCTGGTGGGTGGGTCGGCTATCGCCAACTCGCCGGCCAGGACTGCTCGGGCAAGATCGAGCTGTCCGTCGCGGTGGCGAGCGAGCTCGCCCCGGCGGTCGACCAGGCGGCCACCGAATGGGAGGAGAAGGGCGCCGCAGTCGATGGCACGTGCATCGACGTGACGGTCGCCGCCTCCGACCCGGTCGAGGTGGCTGCGGTGGTCGCGGCCAAGCACGGCGCCATCCTGGCCGGGGTGGGGCAGGCCAGCGGCACCGCAATCAGCCCGGACGTCTGGATCCCGGACTCCTCGACCTGGCTGCTGCGACTCAAGACCGGGGGCGCGGCGGCCTTCGAGCCCGGCAACGGCTCCTCCATCGCCAGCAGCCCGGTGGTGGTCGCCATGCCGGAACCGATCGCCACCCGGCTGGGCTGGCCGCAGCAGGAACTCGGCTGGACTCAGCTGCTCTCCCGGCTCAACAGTGACCGACCGCTGAAGACGGGCATCGTCGAGCCGACCCGGGACGCCGCCGGCCTGTCCGGCCTGTTGTCGTTGATGACGGCTGCGGCGTCGACCGGCGGCGAGACCGCCGAGCAGGAGCGCGTCGGCGCGTTGCGCGCGTTGGCCTCGGGTGCCTCGGCGCTGCGCCAGGACCTGCTCGCCAAGTTCCCGACGGCCACTGACGCCACCACTCTGGCCAGCGCCCTCGGTGCGGCGGCGCTGTCCGAGGAGGACGTCATCGAGTACAACGCCAAGAAGCCTCCGGTGCCGTTGGCGGCGCTCTATCTGAAGCCGGCGCCGTTGCCGCTGGACTACCCGTACGCGGTGCTGCCCGGCATCGAGCCGGCCAAGGCGTCCGCGGCGGGGGTGTTGTTCGAGGCGCTGACCACGACGTCGTTCAAGGACAAGCTGGCCGCGCAGTCGTTGCGCGCGCCGGACGGCAACTGGGGCACCGGTTTCAACGCGCCGCAGGGCGCGCCGAGCCCGGCCGGCGGGGACGCCTCCGTCGCGCCTCCGGCACAGGGCGGCGTCGCCGCCGGTGGGCTGGCGCCGGACGCGGTGGAGCGGGCGGTCTCCAGCTGGTCCATCGCCACGCTGTCCGGCCGGATGCTCTGCATCATCGACGTCTCCGGCTCGATGAAGAACGAGGTGCCGACGGCCAACGGGGCGACCCGACAGCAGGTAACCACGGAGGCGGCCCGGCGGGGGCTGAACCTGTTCGACGACTCCTGGTCGATCGGCCTGTGGGTCTTCTCGACCAACCTGGTGGGCTCGCGGGACCACCAGGAACTGGTGCCGATCGCGCCGCTGTCGCGGCAGCGCAGCGAGTTGGAGCGGGGCCTGGACCGGGTCGTCTCGTCGAGCGGGGACACCGGCCTGTACGACACGCTGCTGGCCGCGTACAAGGACGTCCAGGCGAACTGGGAACCGGGCAAGGTCAACTCGATCGTACTGTTCACCGACGGCAAGAACGAGGACGCCGACGGCATCTCCCAGAAGGCCCTGCTCGCCGAGTTGAAGCGGGTCAAGGATCCGGACCAGCCGATCCAGGTGATCATCATCGGTATCGGCACCGACGTCAGCAAGTCGGAGCTGGACACCATCGCCAAGAGCGCCGGTGGCGGCGCGTTCGTCGCCACCGACCCCACCAAGATCGGTGACATCTTCCTCCGAGCGATTGCGCTGCGGAAGGCGCCCGCCTGACCTGAGAACTCCCGAAAAGGGGCCTGTGGTACCGGTTTCGCCGGTACCACAGGCCCCTTTCTCGTTGTCCTACGCCTTGGAAACTGACGGCAATACGTCGGAAGCAATTGGTAGTCATGGTTGTCAGGGCAGGATGTCGTCGTGCATCGGCAGACCCGGCTCACCCGGCCGGGCCCGTGCCGTCGGCGAGCGAAGTGGGAGGGCTGGTGACCTCGGCGACGCTGTTGACTCCGGTCAGATCGTCATCGCGACCGCACGACCCACCGCCACCGGGGCGACCGGTGCGCACCGACCAGCGGGCGTACATCCGCACTCTGGTCGTGCTGGACGCCGCCGTGCTGGCGGTGGCGGTGCTGGTGGGATATGCGGTCCGGTTCGGTGAGGCCGTCCCCCGCGGCCCGGTGCCGTACGTCCTGGTCGCTCCGGCGCTCGTCCTGGCCTGGCTGGTCTCGCTGAAGGCGCTGCGCTGCTACGACGACCGGGTGGTGGGCTACGGCGCGGACGAGTACCGACGGGTGAGTATGGCGAGTCTGCGGCTGGCTGGCGCCACCGCGATCGCGGGCTACGTCGCCGACGTCGGTGTCTCCCGAGGTTTCCTGGCCATCGCCTTCGCGGTGGGCACGATCGGTCTGGAGGCGGCCCGGTTCGCCGCCCGTAAGCGCCTGCACCGCGCCCGTTGGGAGGGGTCAGGCTGGTCACGACGGGTGCTGGTGGTCGGTGACACCGCCCACGTGCTGGAGTTGGTGCAGACCCTGCGTCGTGAGCCGTACGCTGGCTACCAGGTCGTCGGTGCCTGCATTCCGGACGCCCTGCTCGCCCCGGTCGCCCAGCGGCTTGGCGACGTGCCGGTGGTCGGCTCGTTCCGGGCCATCCCGGAGGCCGCCGCCGCGATCGGTGCGGACACGGTCGCCGTCACCACCTGCGGGGAGCTGACCGCCACCCGGCTGCGTCGGCTCGGCTGGCAGCTGGAGGGCACCGGCATCGACCTGGTGCTGGCTCCGGCGCTGACCGACGTGGCTGGCCCGCGCATCCACACCCGGCCCGTCGCCGGCCTGCCGCTGATCCACGTGGAGGCCCCCGAGTTCCGTGGCGTCCGCAAGCTGGTCAAGGCGTTCGTCGACCGGTCGCTGTCGCTGATCGCGCTGGCCCTGCTGCTGCCGTTGCTGGGGGCCATCGCGTTGGCCGTCAAACTGGACAGCCGGGGGCCGGTGCTGTTCCGGCAGACCCGGGTCGGGCAGGGTGGCCAGGAGTTCGGAGTCTTCAAGTTCCGCACCATGGTGGTCAACGCGGACGTGCTGCTGGCGGAGTTGGCCGCCCGCAACGAGACCGACGGCCTGCTGTTCAAGATGCGCGACGATCCCCGGGTGACCCGGGTCGGCCGGTTGTTGCGCAAGTGGTCGCTGGACGAGCTGCCGCAGCTGGTCAACGTTCTGCTGGGGCAGATGAGCCTGGTCGGTCCCCGGCCGCCGCTGCCCTCCGAGGTCGCCCGCTACGACGGAGACGTCGCCCGCCGGTTGCTGGTCAAACCGGGAATGACCGGGCTCTGGCAGGTCAGCGGACGGTCCGATCTGAGTTGGGAGGACGGCATCCGGCTCGATCTCTACTACGTGGAGAACTGGTCACTGGCCGCCGATCTGACGATCCTGTGGAAGACGGTCGGCGCGGTGGTCAACAGCCGCGGCGCGTACTGACTCGGCGGGAGAGGGGGTCTCAGGGCGGCGGACCGAGCCAGTCCAGGCAGACCACGACGGCGTCGTCGGTGAGATCACCGGCGACGAACGCCCGTAGGTCGCCGAGCAGGGCGCGCACCGCGTCCAGCGCCGTCATCGGTGCGGTCCGGCGCAACATCCGGTCCAGCGCCGTCTGGCCGTACTGCTCCGTGCTCCCGGCCGCCTCGATCACCCCGTCACCGATCACGAACAGTCGGTCCCCGCGCTGGAGCTGGACGAACTGCTCCCGGTAGTTGGTCCCCTCGAACATGCCGAGCGGGAACTGCTCCTCCAGTGGCTGAATGCTGACCTCGCCGTCGCGCAGCAGGACGAGCCGGGGCGAGCCGGCGTCGACGGCGGTGAGTAGCCCGGTACGCAGGTCGAGATCGAGCAACAGGGTCGCCAGGTACTGCTCGCCCCGGTGCAGGTCGTAGACGGCCTGGTCGGCGAGGGCGGCCTGGTCAGCCAGGGAAATGCCGGCCCGCCGGGCGTTGCGCAACGCGCAGGTGGCGAGGGTGGTGAGCATCGACGCGGCGACCCCCTCACCCATCCCGTTGATCGTGGCGAGCCAGACCCGCTCACCATCGTCGGACCAGTCGAAGCTGTCGCCGCGCACCGCGTACGCCGGCTCCAGCTGACCGGCGAGGCTGAAGGAGGGACGGAGCCGGCTGCGCCCCGGCAGCAGCTCCCACTGCACCTCGGCGGCGAGGGTGAGGCGGCGGCTGCGCCGGGCCACGCGGTAGACGTCCGTGCCGGCGTCGACGGCGGCCAACTCGTGCGCCAGCGCGGTGGCGACCTCCGCCAGCTCTGCCAGTCGGGTCTCGGTGACCGGCGTCACCCGGAGTACGCCCCGCCGTTCGCCCCGCATGCTCACCGGCAGGTACCCGACGTCGTCGGCGTGGATCGGGCTCTGGTGGTCGAAGCAGCGCCAGGCCGGGTGCCCGGGCGTCGTCACCGCCTCCCCACCGCCCAGCGGCAGCAGCGCCGCGAGCCGGTAGTCGACCTGGAGGAGTTCCGTTTCGGTGATGCCGTACTCCTGCTCGAAGAGCGCCCCGACGCGCGTCACGAGGAGGTCCACCGGGGCGGCGGTGATGGCCGCACGGCCCTTGTCGACCGGCTCGCTCATGGTCTCTCCTTGATCACAAGCCCATCCTCCGACGGAATCGGGGTACGCTCAGGCGCACCATGGCGAAACTGCATGGTCCACCGGGACCCGAGATGAGTATGGCTGCCGAGCTGGATACCGCGGCAGGTGCCCTGCTGACGGTCTGGGACGGTGCGCGGGAGCGGGCTGCCAACCGGATTTCCACCGCCCAGCTGCGCGCCGTCATGCTCGTCGAACGGCATGACGGGATCAACCTGCGTCGCCTCGCCACCGGCCTGGACATGCTGCTCTCCTCTGCCAGCCGACTCTGCGACCGGTTGGTGGCCGCCGGGATGCTGGAGCGGGAGCCGGGTCGTACCGATCGGCGGGAAATCTCGCTGCATCTGACCGCCGAGGCCCGCCGGTTGCTGGCCGAACTGCGCGACGACCGTCGTCAGCAACTGGCGGCGGTTCTGGCCGACATGACTCCCGGGGGCCGGGAGTCGCTGCTGCGCGGGCTGCGCGCCTTCGACGAGGCCGCCCGCGGGTGGGTCATCCGACCGGTGTCGTCGCTGGTGCCCCAGGCCGAGGAACCACGCCTGGAGCAGACGGAAGGCCGGGATGCCGTCGAGGCGGCGCGTGGCTGGGCGGCGGGGGACGCCTCCGTCTTCCGGACGGCCTGACCGGGGCCGCACCGCGCCGCCCAGCCGGATGGCCCGTCGGTGGCGCCGGATGGCCGCCTGATCAGTTCCCGGTCGGCCCGATGGCCAGCATCGCGACGTCGTCGTGGCGGTGCCCGGCACACCACGTGTCGACCTCGTGCAGCACGCGGTCGACAAGCGTCGCCGGGGGCAGCCCGGCGCCGGCCGCCAGTGTCCGGCGTAGCCGACGTTCACCGAAGATCTCGGTACCGCGCCGGCCGCCCCGGGCCTCGGCGGCCCCGTCGGTACGAGTGAACAGCAACTCACCGGGGCGCAGCCGAACGTCGGCGCTGGCGAACCGGGCGCCGGGCAGGGCGCCGATCGGCATGCCGCCCACCCGAATCGCCCTAACCGTGCCGTTGGCGCGGATCACGAGGGGCGCCGGATGCCCACCACCGGCGATCCGCACCCGCAGCCCACCCTGAGGGCCGGCACGTACGGCGCCCAGCAGCAGGGTGGTGAACTGGCCACGCCGGGCCGCGTCCGGAGTGTCGAGCAGCGCCTGGTCGAGCAGCCGGAGCAGCTCCTGCGGTTGCTGCTCGACCAGCCGCAGGGTCTGCAACGATTGGCGTACCCGGCTGGTGAGCACGGCCGCACCGACGCCCTTGCCGCAGACGTCCCCGACGGCGAACAGCGCACCGTCGCCGGCCGGCAGCACATCGTAGAAGTCGCCACCGATGCGCAGGCTGTCCCCGGCCGCGCGGTAGCCGCCGGCCATGCTCACCCCGGCCATCGTGGGCAGCCTCGGCGGCAGCAGGCTGTCCTGGAGCACCCGGGCGAGGTGGCTCTGTGCGTCGTGCAGCTGCGCGGTGGCCAGTGCGGCACCGGCCCGGGCGGCGAGTTCCCGGACCAGCTCGACGTCGCGCCGGTCGAAGCCGGCCCGCTCAGGGGGGCGGAGCAGCACCAGGGCGCCGGCCGTCCGGCCGGCGCCGGGCATCGGGCTGACCAGCAGGGTCGCGGACGAATAGCGGCCCGCCGGAAGCAACGGGTCGAGTCTCCCCGACCCGAGAGCCGGCCAGGTGCGCGGATCGGTCGTCTCGCCATCGAGGGCCTCGACCAGACCGGGTACGGCAGCGACCGCGTCCCAGTCGACCGTGCCGGTGATCGGCGCGGTGTCGCCCGCGGCGTACCGGACCCAGTGCGGCCGGTACTCGGTAGGCGTCGTTGGCAGGTGCACCACCAGGGCCAGCTCGGCCAGATAGGGCACGGGCAGGGTGGCAACGGCGTGCAGCGCCTGGTCACGCTCCACTGCCAGGCCCAGCCGACGGCCGGCACCGGCGAGGAACCGGGTACGGTCACGCTCGGCGAGCAGTTCCGCCACTCGGCCGTGCTCGTCGGTGACATCCCGCACGTACCAGGCGGACCGGTGGCCGCCCAGCGCGCGGCGGACCCCCCGCAGTCGCCGACCGTGGTGCTCACCCTCGAAGTCGTCGACACCGTTGGCGCTCGCGGCCGCCAGTGCCGGCAGCGGACAGCCGGCCAGGTCGGTTCCGACGACGATGTCCGGCAGCAACTGCCCGGCCAGCGTGTTGACCAGCACCACCAGCCCGGCGTCGTCGGTGGTCAGCACCCCCTCGTCGAGCCCGTCGAGCAACTCAAGGGCCAGTTCGGCGTCCACGGGAGGCGTGAGGTGCGGTACCTCGGTGGCGGCGTGGTCCGACCGCCCGTCGTCGGCCCACTCGTCGGCCGCACCGGTGAAGGTGCCCTGTCGGACGCTGGTCACCGGCGGACACCGGGCGCCGGGCGCTGTCGACCAGTACGCATTCCGGTGGTGCGCTCCTCGGGTGACGATTGGTTGCCTGGAGGCAAGCGTACCGAGCCGTTGCTCGGGTGCTCCATACCGAGACGGTCAGAGCCGGGCCAGCCAGCCGCCGGGGCGAGCGATGATCCCGCGTACCACCGAACCGGCCGCTCCCACCGCGGCCGCAGTGGCACCCAGGGTGGCCGGTCGGACGGTGACCGGCGACCAGGCCGCGGTGAGCACCCGGCGCTCGATCTCGGCGAGTACGGGCGGCCGGAGCCAGCCGGTGAGCGGGGCGTAGCCGCCGCCGAGCACCACCGTGTCGAGGTCCAGCAGGTTGACCACGCTCGCCACAGTGACCCCGATCGCGGTGCCGGCCTCGGCCAGGGCGCGCAGCGCCTCGGGGTGCTCGGCGGCGGCGAGCTGGGTCAGCCGGGTCGACGCCCGGTCGGCCGGTAGGTCCGCTCCGGCCAGGCCGGCGGCGGCCAGGATCGCCTCCTGCCCGGCGTACAGCTCCAGGCAGCCACGGCCGCCGCAGCGGCAGGGTGGCCCGTCCGGGCGGACCGGGATGTGCCCGATCTCGCCGCTCCAACCACGGGCACCTCGGAACAGCGCGCCGTTCAACACGATGCCCGCGCCGATGCCGACCTCGCCGGAGATGTGCAGGAAGCTGCCGGGTGCGGCACCGGCGTGCAATTCGCCCAACGCGGCGAGGTTCGCCTCGTTGTCCACCACCAGGGGCGGCACCCCGTCGACTGTCTCGGTAAGTGGGGGATGGTCGGCCAGCAGCTCCGGCACCGGCACGTCCCGCCAGCCCAGGTTCGGTGCGAGGCGGACCTTCCCGGCGTCGTCGACCAGGCCGGGTACCCCCAGGGCGGCACCGGCCAGGGTCAGGCCCTGGGCCTCGGCGTCGACGCGGGCCCGGCGGGCCAGCTCGGCGAGTTGGCCGAGCGCCTCGGCCGGCGACACGGGTCGCAGGTCGGCCCGGTATACCGTGTGGTGCCGGACCTGGCCGGCGAGGTCGACGACGCACGCGGCCAGATAGTCGACGTTGATCTCCAGCCCCAGACCGGCCGGACCGTCGCCGGCCAACATCAGACCGCGTGCCGGACGCCCGGCGCCGGCCCGGGGCGTCGGGTCCGCCTCGGTGACGAGACGGCCGGCGACCAGATCCTCCACCACTGCCGAGACGGTGGCCCGGGTGAGGCCGGTGTCGGCGGCCAGCGCGGCCCGTGACGGGGGGCGACGGGCGGCAGCGATGCGGCCGAGCACCAGGGCGAGATTCAGCTCACGCAGGCTGCCCTGCCGCACCGCGCCGGCCGGGGCTGCGGGTGGTTTCACCCCTTGACACTGCCACATCACAGTCATTTAATTCAACCACTGAACAAATAGCGGATGACATCACCGGAGGTCTGCCATGGCACCCCGTCCCACCCCTGCCGACAAATTCTCCTTCGGGCTCTGGACGGTCGGCTGGCAGGGCCGAGACCCGTTCGGCCACGCCACCCGAGACGCGCTGGACCCGGTGGAGTCGGTGCACCGTCTCGCCGAGCTGGGCGCGTACGGCGTCACCTTCCACGACGACGACCTGGTGCCGTTCGGCGCGGACGCCGCCACCCGGGACGCCCAGATCGCGCGGTTCCGCAAGGCGCTCGACGAGACCGGCCTGGTGGTGCCGATGGTCACCACCGACCTGTTCCAGCAGCCGGTCTTCAAGGACGGCGGCTTCACCAGCAACGACCGCGATGTCCGGCGGTACGCGCTGCGTAAGGTGCTGCGCAACGTCGACCTCGCCGCCGAGCTGGGCGCGAAGACCTTCGTCATGTGGGGCGGCCGGGAGGGCGGCGAGTACGACCTGGCCAAGGACGTCCAGGCCGCGCTGGAGCGCTACCGCGAGGCGGTCGACCTGCTCTGCCAGTACGCCATCGACCGCGGCTACGACCTGCGCTTCGCGCTGGAGCCGAAGCCGAACGAGCCGCGCGGTGACATCCTGCTGCCCACCGTCGGGCACGCCCTGGCGTTCATCTCCACCCTCGCCCACCCGGAGCGGGTCGGGCTGAACCCGGAGGTCGGCCACGAGCAGATGGCCGGGCTGAACTTCGTCCACGGCATCGCCCAGGCGCTCTGGCAGGGCAAGCTGTTCCACATCGACCTCAACGGTCAGCGCGGCGTCAAGTACGACCAGGACCTGGTCTTCGGTCACGGTGACCTGCTCAACGCGTTCGCGCTGGTCGACCTGCTGGAGCACGGCGGCACGGCCGGCGGCCCCGGCTACGACGGTCCCCGCCACTTCGACTACAAGCCCTCCCGCACCGAGGACATCGGCGGGGTTTGGGCCTCGGCCGCCGCCAACATGAGCACCTACCTGCTGCTCAAGGAGCGGGCGGCGGCGTTCCGGGCCGACCCGGAGGTGGCCGAGGCGCTGGCCGCGAGCAAGGTCGCCGAACTGGGCGTGCCGACCCTCGGCGAGGGCGAGGGCTACGCCGAGCTGCTCGCCGACACCAGCGCGTTCGAGGAGTTCGACGTCGACGCGGTGGCCGCCAAGGGCTTCGGTTTCGTCCGGCTGAACCAGCTCGCCGTCGAGCACCTGCTCGGCGCGCGCTGAGGCGGTCGGCATGCCGCTCGTCGCCGGGGTGGACTCCTCCACCCAGTCCTGCAAGGTGGTCGTCCGGGACGCGGAGACCGGTGCCCTGGTCCGGCAGGGCCGGGCACCGCACCCGGACGGCACCGAGGTCGACCCGTCGGCCTGGTGGTCGGCCCTCCGGACGGCGATCGACGCCGCCGGTGGGCTCGCCGACGTCGCCGCGGTCTCCGTGGCGGGTCAGCAGCACGGCATGGTCTGCCTCGACGAGTCCGGCGAGGTGGTCCGGCCGGCGCTGCTGTGGAACGACACCCGGTCCGCCGGTGCCGCGGCGGAGCTGATCCAGGAGGCGGGCGAGGGGCAGGCCGGGCGCCGGTTCTGGGCCGACGCGGTGGGCAGCGTGCCGGTGGCGAGCTTCACCGTCACCAAGCTGCGCTGGCTGGCCCGCAACGAGCCCGCCAACGCCGACCGGGTGGCGGCGGTCTGCCTGCCGCACGACTGGCTGACCTGGCGGCTGGCCGGCGCGCCCGGGCTGGACGCGCTGCGTACCGACCGCAGCGACGCCAGCGGCACCGGCTACTGGTCGCCGGCGGCCGGCGAGTACCGGCCGGACCTGCTGGAGCGGGCGTTCGGCAGGGCGGTGCGGGTACCGACGGTGCTCGGCCCCGCCGAGACCGCCGGCCGGTTGGCTCCGGCGGCGTTGTCCGGTGCCGTTTCCGCCACGACCCCGGGCGCGGCGCTGCTCGGGCCGGGCGCGGGTGACAACGCCGCCGCCGGCTTCGGCGTCGGTGCCCGCCCCGGTGACGTGGTGGTGTCGATCGGTACCTCCGGCACGGTCTTCAGCGTCGCGGACACCCCGGCGGCCGACCCGAGCGGTATCGTCGCCGGCTTCGCCGACGTGACCGGCCGGTTCCTGCCGCTGGTCTGCACGCTGAACGCGGCCCGGGTGCTGGACGCCGCCGCAGCGATGCTGCGGGTCAGTCTGGGCGAGCTGGCCGACCTGGCGTTGTCCGCGCCGCCCGGCGCGGACGGGCTGGTCATGGTCCCGTACCTGGAGGGGGAACGGACCCCGAACCGGCCGGACGCCACCGGGGCGGTGCACGGGCTGACCCTGCGTACCTCGACCCCGGCGCACCTGGCCCGGGCCGCCGTGGAGGGAATGCTCTGCGCCCTCGCCGACGGGCTCGACGCGCTCGCCGCCCACGGCGCGACCGTACGTCGGGTGATCCTCGTCGGCGGCGGCGCCCGCTCGGCGGCGGTGCGTCGCATCGCGGCGCAGGTCTTCGGCTGCCCGGTGGTGGTCCCACCGCCCGGCGAGTACGTCGCCGACGGTGCCGCCCGGCAGGCCGCGTGGTTGGCCCTGGGCACGGGGGAACCGCCGTCCTGGACACCCGCCGGCACCGAGGAGCACGCCGCCGAACCGGTGCCCGGCATCCGGGAGCGCTACGCGCAGGCCCGGGAACGCCATCTGGACCGGTTGTCCCAGGGGTGATCACGCCGTTCCCGGGTCGGGTGGTGTCCGCGTGACGAGGAGCCACCCGATCCGGGACCGAGCACGATCTCGGCCGCGCTGAAGGGTGGCCCGGTGATCGGCTCGTTATCCCGCCCTGGTTGGCTGCCCGCATGACCTCGACCACAGGCGGACCCGCGCGGGTGTGGGGCAGCAGCGCGCCGCGTCGGCTCTACAGCGTCGTGGTCTTCGTGCTGCTCGCCTCGCTGGACAACGTGGCGATCGGTCTGGTGCCCCCGCTGTACGGTGCGATCGCCGACTCCTTCGACGTGCCGCAACGGCTGCTCGGCCTGGTCACCGCGATCAGCTTCCTGGTCAGCGCGGTGGCGGCGGTGGGTTGGGCGTACTTCGGCGACCGTACCAACCGCAAGCCGTTGCTGATGATCGGCACACTGCTGTGGGCGGCCGGTACGGGCGGCAGCGCACTGGCCGGGAACTACCCCACCTTCCTGACCGCGCAACTGCTCTCCGCAGTGGGTCTGGGCGCGGTCGGGTCGGTCGGTTACTCGGTCGTCACCGATCTCATCACGCCACGCCGTCGGGGCCTGGTGATGAGCTTCTGGGGGCTCTCCCAGGGGGTCGGCACGGTGGCCGGCGGCCTCGTCGGCGGGCTGCTCGGCGCGGCCGACTGGCGTCGGCCGTTCCTGGTGCTCACCGTCGTCGGGTTGGCCGCCACGGCGGCCTATTTCTTCACGTACGACATCCGGCGCGGCCAGAGCGAGCCGGTACTGGCCGCCGCGCTCGCCGCCGGTGCCGACTACGACTACCGGATCAGCCGGGCCGACCTGCCGGTCATCCTGGGCCGGCGGACCAACCGGTGGCTCATCCTCCAGGGACTCACCGCGCAGGCCGCCTTCGGCTCGCTGGTCTGGCTCCCGGTGCTGTTCCGCGAGCGGGCCGAGGAGCAGGGGTACACCACGGCGACCGCCATCGTGGTGGGCGCCGTCTTCGCCGCGCTGTTCCAACTCGGTGGGGTCTTCTCCATCGTCGGCGGGCTGATCGGCGACGCGCTGCAACGGCGTACGCCCTCGGGCCGGGCGTTGGTCGCCTCCGTCGGCATCTTCGCGGCGCTCCCGTTCTACCTGGTGCTGTTCTTCGTGCCGATGCGCATCGACGTGCCCGACGGCGCCGGCACCGGCGCGGTGGTGCGGGCGGTGCTGGGCAGCGTGGTCAGCGAACCGACGGTCGGGTTGAGCCTGCTCGCCGCGTTACTGGCCCTGGCACTCACCTCGGCGAACTCGCCGAACTGGTTCGCGCTGATCGCCGACGTCAACCCGCCGGAGAACCGGGGCACCGTCTACAGCCTCGGCAACCTGGTCAACGGGGTGGGGCGGTCGGCCGGCAACGGCCTGGTCGGGGTGGCGTTCCACGGGCTGCGGGTGGCCTTCCCGCCGCCGCTGAACTACGCCGTCGGGCTGGCCGCCTTCCAGCTCTTCTTCATCCCCACCGGTGTCATGTACTGGCTCGCCGCCCGCACCTCACCCAAGGACATCGCCGACGTGCGGCAGCTGCTGCACACCCGCGCCCACAAGGATCCGAGTGCGGAACCGCCCGCATAGCGGCGGTTCCGCACTCGGATCTCTGGCTAGACCTCGACCCAGACGGTCACGTCGGTGGGCACCGAACCATCCTCGTTCAGCGGTCCGCTGCTGTGCACCACCTCGCCGTCGGGCTTCGCTACCGGGTCCGCGCCGAAGTTGGTGAACACCACCAGGTTGCCGTTGCGGAACGACAGCACCTCGTCGCCGGAGGTGAGCCACTCCAGGGTGCCCCGACCGAGTTCGTACGCGCGACGCAGCCGCAACGCCTCCCGGTACAGCTCGTACGTCGAGCCGGGCACCCCGCGCTGACGGTCCAGGGCGTACTCGGCCCAGACCGGCGGCTGCGGCAGCCAACTCGCGTCGGTCGGCCCGAAGCCGTACGAGGGCGCGTCGGCCTCCCACGGGATCGGCACCCGGCACCCGTCGCGGCCCCGCTGGGTGTGCCCGCTGCGTTCCCAGGTGGGGTCCTGTCGCGTCGCGTCGGGCAGGGTGGTGTGCTCCGGCAACCCCAGTTCCTCGCCCTGGTAGAGGTAGGCCGAGCCGGGCAGGGCCAGCATCAGCAGGGTGGCCGCCCTGGCCCGGCGCAGCCCGGTGGTGGCGTCCGGCTGCTCGTCGCCGACACCGATGCCGTTCGGTCGGGGCGCGCCGATCGGCAGCCCGAGGCGGGAGGCGTGGCGTACCACGTCGTGGTTGGAGAGCACCCAGGTGGTGGGCGCGCCGACCGCGTCGGTGGCCTCCAGCGATCGCGTGATCACCGCGTACTGGGCGGGGGCCGTCCACGCGGCGAGCAGGTACTCGAAGTTGAACGCCTGGTGCATCTCGTCGGGACGTACGTAGCGGGCCAACCGTTCCGCCGGCTCCACCCACGCCTCGGCGACCAGGATCCGCTCACCGGGGTAGCCGTCCAGCAGCCGCCGCCACTCACGGTAGACCTCGTGTACGCCGTCCTGGTCCCACATCGGCGGGCGGGGCTTGTCCGCCTCCTGCCCGGAGAGGATCTCCTGCGGCTCCTGCCAGTCGGCCAGATCGGCCTGCTTGACCAGACCGTGCGCCACATCGACCCGGAAGCCGTCCACGCCACGGTCCAGCCAGAACCGCAGCACGTCCAGGAACTCGGCACGGACCTCGGGGCTGTCCCAGTTCAGGTCGGGCTGGGCGGTGTCGAACAGGTGCAGGTACCACTGGCCGTCGGGAACCCGGGTCCAGGCCGGGCCACCGAAGACGCTCTGCCAGTCGTTGGGTGGCTCGGCTCCGCCCGGTCCGCGGCCCTCGCGGAAGATGTACCGTCCCCGCTCGGCGCTGCCGGGGCCGGCGGCAAGTGCGGCCTGGAACCAGGCGTGGGCCGAGGAGGTGTGATTGGGGACCAGGTCGACGATCACCCGAAGCCCGTGGGTGTGCGCCTTCGCGATCAGGTCGTCGGCGTCGGCGAGCGTGCCGAACAGTGGCTCGACGTCCCGGTAGTCGGCCACGTCGTAGCCGGCGTCGGCCTGCGGGGACGGGTAGAACGGGGAGAGCCAGACCGCGTCGACACCCAAGTCCGCCAGATGGCCGAGGCGGGCGGTGATCCCGGGCAGGTCGCCGATCCCGTCACCACCCGAGTCGGCGAACGAGCGGGGGTAGATCTGGTAGATCACTGCCTCCGTCCACCAGCCGGTCGGTGGGGTCTGCTGCGTCGCGTCGTGGTTCAGGATGTACTCCCATGGTCGAGCCGTTCGGGCGGCGGGCCCGGACGGCGTGCTGGCTGCCGTTCAGTGTGCCCGGGCGGGCGCGGTCGAATCACGCACGACCAGCCGAGTGTTCAGGATCACCGATGAATCTTGTTTGATCATGTTGGCGTCGCCCGCTCCGCAGAGCGGGTCGAGCAGCAACTGCGCGGCCAGTCGGCCCTGCTCCAGTGCCGGTTGGGCGATGGTGCTCAGCCCCAGCACACCGGAGAGGGCGTGGTCGTCGATCCCGATCACGCTGACGTCCTGGGGCACCCGCAGGCCGGCGTCGCGCAGCGCGGTCAGCGCCCCCATCGCCATCTCGTCGCAGGCGGCGAAGATGGCCGTCGGCGGGTCGCCTCGGCGGAGCAGTTCCTCGGTGGCCCGGGTGCCGCCGGCGATGTCGAAGCTGGACTCGACGTCGAGGCTCGGGTGCGGCTGTAGCCCGGCCGCGCGCAACGCGTCCTGATGCCCCCGCCGCCGGTCCAGATGGGCGCGGAAGGCGAGTTCGTCGTCGGGATCACCGGAGATGTGCGCGATCCGGCGGTGCCCCAGATCCAGCAGATGCCGGGTGGCGGTCCGCGCCGCCGCCACGTCGTCGATGCGTACGCACGGCCAGCCCGGCACGGTGGTACCGGAGCTGATGGTGACGCCGGGCAGGTCCAGCGCCGCCAGGGCGGTCACGTCGCTGGCCCCAAGCGGGGTGGCGACGAGCATGATCGCGTCCACCCGCTTGTGCAGGTGGGCGGCGTGCAGGACGCGCTGCCGGTTCTGCTCCCGCCCACCCAGGTTGTGCAGCAGCAGGTCGTACCCGGCCCGGTGGAAGAAGTCCTCGGCCGCCTCGACGACCACGCCGAAGAACCACCGGGTGATCCGGGGCACCACCACCGCCACGGTGCCGGTCCGGCCACCGGCCAGCCGTGAGGCACTGGGCGACACGGCGTACTGCAACTGCTCGGCGGCGGCGAGCACCCGGCTGCGGGTCGCCGCCGACACCGTCGGCAGTCCGCGTAGCGCGCGGGAGACGGTGGCCGTGGAGACGCCGGCCAGCCGGGCGACATCGTCGATCTTCGTCACCTGACACCCCGCTCACGTCCCGCGTGGGGGGGGGGGGGGGGGGGGGGGGGGGGGGGGGGGGGGGGGGGGGGGGGGGGGGGGGGGGGGGGGGGGGGCGGGGCGTCGGGTTGCGGCGGATCATC